>NZ_JBFATO010000005.1:115548-118252 GCF_040678355.1 Streptomyces sp. NPDC052701 | reverse complement strand
GCCGCCCCCCCGGGCCGGCCCCCCGCGGGGGCCCCGGCCGCCTCTCCCTCGCCCCGGGCCCGCGGCCCCCCCCCCCGCACCCCGCGGCCGGCACGGCCCGTGCGTCCGCGGTCGTCCGACGCCCGCTGTGGGAGCGGACCTCGGGGGAGGGTGAACTCCGGACGACGGCTGGGGGCACAGGCCGGGTCCACCGGGCGGGGCGGCGCCCGCCCGGTGCGGTACGGCTAGGCCGTCAGCTTCGCCAGGGCCGCGTCGATGCGGGCCAGGGTCTTCTCCCTGCCCAGGATCTCCAGGGACTCGAAGAGGGGCAGGCCGACCGTGCGGCCGGTGACGGCGACGCGGACGGGGGCCTGGGCCTTGCCGAGCTTGAGGCCGTGGGCCTCGCCGGCGGCCAGGACGGCCTCCTTCAGGGACTCCGCCGAGGTCCAGTCGGCCGACTCCAGCTTCTCGCGGGCCGTGCGCAGCAGCGCGTCGCTGCCCTCCTTCATGGCCTTGTTCCAGGACGCCTCGTCGAAGACCGGCTCCGGCAGGAACAGGAAGTCGACGTTGTCCGTGATCTCCGAGAGCACCTTCAGGCGGGTCTGCGCGTGCGGCGCGATGGCCTGCCACTTCGCCTCGTCGAAGGCCTCCGGCGCCCAGGGGGCGAAGGGCGGCTGCAGCCAGGGGCGGCAGCGCTCGGTGAAGTCCTTCACGTCCAGCAGGCGGATGTGGTCGCCGTTGATCGCCTCGCACTTCTTGAGGTCGAAGCGGGCCGGGTTGGGGTTGACGTCCGCGACGTCGAAGGCCTGGACCATCTCGGCCATCGTGAAGACGTCCCGGTCGGCGGAGAGGGACCAGCCGAGCAGGGAGAGGTAGTTCAGCAGGCCCTCGGGGAGGAAGCCGCGCTCGCGGTAGAGGTTCAGGCTCGACTGCGGGTCGCGCTTGGAGAGCTTCTTGTTGCCCTCGCCCATCACGTACGGCAGGTGGCCGAACTCGGGGATGCGCCGGGCGATGCCCAGCTCGATCAGCGCCTTGTACAGGGCGATCTGACGCGGGGTGGAGGAGAGCAGGTCCTCGCCGCGCAGGACGTGGGTGATCTCCATCAGGGCGTCGTCGACCGGGTTGACCAGCGTGTACAGCGGGGCGCCGTTGGCGCGGACGATGCCGTAGTCCGGGACGTTCTCCGGGGTGAAGGTCAGTTCGCCGCGGACCAGGTCCGTGAAGGTGATCGTCTCGTCGGGCATGCGGAAGCGGACGATCGGCTCGCGGCCCTCGGCCCGGTACCGCTCGACCTGCTCGGCGGTCAGCTCGCGGCAGTGGCCGTCGTAGCCGGAGGGCCGGCCGGCGGCGCGGGCGGCCTCGCGGCGGGTGTCCAGCTCCTCCTGGGAGCAGTAGCAGTGGTAGGCGTAGCCGCCGTCCAGCAGCTTCTTCGCGACGTCCCGGTAGAGGTCCATGCGCTGCGACTGGCGGTACGGCGCGTGGGGGCCGCCGATCTCGGGGCCCTCGTCCCAGTCGAAGCCCAGCCAGCGCATCGAGTCGAGCAGCTGCCGGTACGACTCCTCCGAGTCGCGGGCCGCGTCGGTGTCCTCGATGCGGAAGACCAGGGTGCCGCCGTGGTGCCGGGCGAACGCCCAGTTGAACAGGGCGGTGCGCACCAGGCCCACGTGGGGGTTGCCGGTGGGCGAGGGGCAGAAACGGACGCGTGGGGGTGCCCCCTGTCCGAGCGGAGCCGAGGACTTGGGGGAGGGGGAGCCTGATGCGCTAGCCACGCTTGACAACCTTGTTGGTGAGAGTGCCGATGCCTTCGATGGTGACGGCGACCTCGTCGCCGACGTTGAGGGGTCCGACCCCCGCGGGGGTGCCGGTGAGGATCACGTCGCCGGGGAGCAGCGTCATGGCCTCGGTGATGTTGACGATCAGGTCCTCGATGGAGTGGATCATCTCGCTGGTGCGGCCGAGCTGGCGCTGCTGCCCGTCGACCGTGAGCTGGATGGTCAGGTCCGAGGGGTCGAGGTCGGTCTCCACCCAGGGGCCGAGCGGGCAGGAGGTGTCGAAGCCCTTGGCCCGCGCCCACTGCTTCTCGCGCTTTTGGACGTCGCGCGCGGTGACGTCGTTGGCGCAGGTGTAGCCGAAGATCACGTCCTTGACGCGTTCGCGCGGGACCTCGCGGCACATCCGGCCGATGACCACGGCCAGCTCGGCCTCGTGGTGCAGTTCCCGGGAGAAGGACGGGTACTGGATCTCGTCGCCGGGGCCGATCACCGAGGTGGCGGGCTTGAAGAAGGCGAAGGGGGCGTCGGGCGCCTCGTTGCCCAGTTCCCTGGCGTGCTCGGCGTAGTTGCGGCCGAAGGCGACGACCTTGTTGGGGAGCACCGGCGGCAGCAGCCTGACCTTGCTCACCGGGACCTTCGTACCGGAGAGCTCGAAGTCCGCGAACGGGATGCCCTTGATGATGTCCAGGACGAGCTCGTCCTGCTTGTCGCCCTCGACCGCGCCGAAGGCGACGTTCCCGTCGATGGAGAACCTGGCGATGCGCACGGGTTGCTTGGCCCCTTGACTGAGCTGGCTGGAGTCTGACGCTCCAGGCTAACGCGGGCGGGGGCCGCGGTCCGTGCATGCCGAGGGGCGCCCCCGCCGTGGAGGGGGCGGGCACCGTTCACCGGCGAGAGCGTCCGCCACGTGTCGGTGTGGGAGAAGCCCGCCGTCCGGGACCACCCCTCCCACC
>NZ_JBFATO010000005.1:59503-115538 GCF_040678355.1 Streptomyces sp. NPDC052701 | reverse complement strand
GCATGCCGAGGGGCGCCCCCGCCGTGGAGGGGGCGCCCCTCGGCATGCACGGACCGCCGCGTCGAGCGGAGGGCGGCCGCCGCGCGTACCACCCCGTGACTACTCCGCGGCGGCGGCCGCGGCGGGGACCTCCTGCAGGATGGTGCGCCTGGGGTTGGCGGTCCGGGCGGGGAGCTCGACGGCGTGCTCCGGCTGTTCCGGCGTCTGCAGTCCGTCGGCGTCCTTCAGGTGCGCCAGCGTCGTGCGCCGCGGGTTGGCGATCTTGTGGAACATCGTCGTCGTCTTCACGGTTGCAGGAGACCCTGTCGTGTCCGGGCGCCGGGAGGATCCGAAGGACCCCCGCCCGAGCGCGGGTTGTCGGTTTTGCCATCTCTGTAAAGCGTCAGGCTAAACATGCGATTCCCCGTCGATGACGGGAGAAGACCACGTTCCGCATGTGAGTTTGCTCACGGAGTGACGGTCAAATCAGTCAATCCGGACATCCACTTCACTCCAGCGAAACGGACATTGCCCCCCTGAAGCCATCATTCCGCTCCTGATCATGGCGACTGGGACACCTGCGATCCGTGGGCGACTCGCGGGCATACGCCCGTTTTGAAGGAGAACACTTTCTACGTCCGGTGACTTGCCCCTCACGTGCTGTCACGTATGTCACGGCCTGGCCAACGGGCCTTGTTGGAGATCCTGTGCTGTGCTGGAATTCCACGGACCGCCGCAGGATCGAGCCGGCGCACAGGGGGCGCACAGAAGCGCCGAGTGGCGGCGAGAAGGGGGAGCCAGCGCCGGTCACTCACGACCACCACGGGGGCGTATTCAGGGCGCCCCTATGACGCCGACACCGTGCCCCGCCGTTCACGCGGAGGGGTGCCTGGTCCAGAGGTTGCGACGCTAGTGCAGGGACGTTTCAAGAGGGATGGCAGCGCTTCGGCGGAGCCGGAGCCGCACGGCGGGACTGGCCCCATGGCCGTCAGCTCCTCGCCCCAGCACGCCCAGAACCCGGGCCCGGCCGCTCCCGGCCACGGCGGCGAGCGTTCCGGGCGCCCCGGCGCGTCGGCACCTTCCGGCCCGGCGGGCCCGGCACCGGCCGCGAAGCCGGCGAACGACCCGGCCGGCCCCGGCTCGCGAATAGCCCTGCGCAACTGGCGCATCTCCACGCGTCTGGTGTCGCTGCTCGCGCTCCCCGTGGTCGCGGCGACCTCGCTGGGCGCGCTGCGCATCAGCGAGTCCATGGAGGACATCCAGCAGCTCGACAACATGAAGCTGCTGACGGACATGACCAAGCAGGCCACCGAACTGGCCGCCGCGCTCCAGGAGGAGCGCGACCAGTCGGCCGGTCCGCTGGCACACGGCTCCAGGGCGGCCGGCGGCTACACGGTCAAGGGCTACCGGGACAAGACCGACCGGGCCATGCGGAACTTCCTCGACAGTTCCGAGCAGATCGACGAGACGGCCAAGGACGGCAACCTCCGCGGTGTCCGGGACAGCATCGTCGGCCTGGCCCGGGACCTCAGCGGCCTCAACAAGATCCGCTCCACCGCCTACCAGGCCGAGGACAACTCCACCCAGACGGTCGAGGCCTACCACCGTCTGATCACCAACCTGCTGGACCTCTCGCAGGACATGGCGGAGGCCACCAGCAACCCCGAGATGATCCAGCGCACGCGCGCCCTGGCGGCCTTCTCCGCCGCCAAGGAGTACGCGTCGGTCCAGCGCGCGGTCATCGCGGCGGCACTGCCCGCCAACAACACCACCACCGGCGACCTCTCCGAGAACGACCGGCTGTACGCCGAGTCGGCGCTGGAGAGCCAGAAGTCCGAGCTGCGCAGCTTCGGCAGCATCTACGGCGACAGCTCCGAGGAACTGCTCGAGCCCATCGAGCAGAACAACCCGACCATCGAGGCCACCGACAAGTACGCCAGCCGCGTCCTGGGCAAGGAGGACGCGCTCAAGGACCTGAACAAGGTCTCGTACCAGGACTGGCTGGACGACAGCTCCACCAAGATCCAGCAGATGAAGAAGATCGAGCACACGCTGCTCGAGGACATGGAGCAGAAGGCCCGCGAGCTGCGCAGCGCCACCGAGCGCGACGCGATCATCTCCGGTGCGCTGATCCTGCTGGTGCTGGGTGTGTCGCTGGTCGGCGCCTTCGTCGTGGCCCGCTCGATGATCCGCTCGCTGCGCCGCCTGGAGGAGACCGCGACCAGGGTCGCCTCCGAGCGTCTGCCCGAGCTGGTCAAGCAGCTGTCCGAGTCCGACCCGCAGGACGTGGACACGTCCGTGGAGTCGGTCGGTGTGCACTCCCGGGACGAGATCGGCCGGGTGGCCGCGGCCTTCGACGACGTGCACCGCGAGGCGGTCCGCCTCGCCGCCGAGCAGGCCCTGCTGCGGGGCAACGTCAACGCGATGTTCACCAACCTCTCGCGCCGCTCCCAGGGTCTGATCCAGCGCCAGCTGTCGCTCATCTCCGAGCTGGAGTCCCGCGAGGCCGACCCGGACCAGCTCTCCTCGCTGTTCAAGCTCGACCACCTCGCCACCCGCATGCGCCGTAACGGCGAGAACCTCCTCGTCCTCGCGGGCGAGGAGCCCGGCCGCCGCTGGACCCGACCGGTCCCGCTGGTCGACGTGCTGCGTGCCGCCGCCTCCGAGGTGGAGCAGTACGAGCGCATCGAGCTGGCGTCCGTGCCGACCACCGAGGTGGCCGGCCGGGTCGTCAACGACCTCGTGCACCTGCTCGCCGAGCTGCTGGAGAACGCGACCTCGTTCTCCTCGCCGCAGACCAAGGTCAAGGTCACCGGTCACGCGCTGCCCGACGGCCGGGTGCTGATCGAGATCCACGACACCGGTATCGGCCTCTCCCCCGAGGACCTCGCCGCGATCAACGAGCGGCTCGCCTCTCCCCCGACGGTGGACGTCTCCGTCTCCCGCCGCATGGGTCTGTTCGTGGTCGGCCGTCTGTCGCAGCGGCACGGCATCCGCATCCAGCTGCGCCCGTCCGACTCCGGCGGCACGACCGCGCTGGTCATGCTGCCCGTGGACGTCGCCCAGGGCGGCAGGAAGCCCCAGCCCAAGCCGGGTCAGGCGGGCGTGGGCGGCGGTCCGGCCGCCGCCCAGGCCGCCGCGGGCGCGGCCGCCGCGCGGCGCCAGGCCGCCGGCGGCCAGCCGGGTGGCGGTCCCCTCGGCGCCGGCCGGCGCGGTGCCGGCCCGGGGTCGCGGGCCGCGCTGCCGGGACGGGACGCGGGCTCTCGTCCGGGCGCGCCGGGTGGCGCGCGCGGGCCGCAGGGCCCGTCCGGCAAGCCGCCGGCCTCGTTCGAGCAGGGCGCGCCTTCCGCGCCCCCGCAGGGCCGCCCGGCTCCGTCCGGCGCGGGTGCCGGCTTCGGCCAGGCGCCCGGCAACCCGCAGGGACTGCAGACCGCGCGCCCGAACGGGCCGCAGGGCCAGGGCGCCTTCGGCGGCGGCCGGGGCCCGGTGCCGCCGCAGCGCTCCGGCGGCAACGCCGAACAGCCGCAGCAGCCGCAGCAGCCGCAGCTGCCGCCGCGCGGCGGCCCGCGGGCCGAGCTGCCGGGCGGCAGCGCCCAGCCCCGCGTGCCCAGCTGGAGCGACGACAACGCCCGGCCGCCGGCGTCGCGTGCCTCGCTGGACGCCCCGCGCGGCCACGAGGAGCCGGACGGCCCCCGCACGGCCCCCCTGCCGCGCGTCGACGACCGCCAGGGTCCGGGCTCCACAGCGGAGATCCCGCGCGTCGACGACCGCCAGGGCCCCGGTTCGCCGGCCGGCTTCGGCGCCGCCGACCCAGAGCACGCGGGCCAGTTCGGCGGTCCCGGCGCGCACGCGCCGCAGGACCCGGGCCAGTTCGTGCGCCCGGACGTCTTCGGCACCTCGGCCGACCCGTCCGCGACGGGCCAGTTCGCGGCCCCGCAGGGGTACGACAACGGGTCCACGGGCCAGTTCCCGGCGCAGGGACAGGACAACGGGTCCACGGGCCAGTTCCCGGCGCAGGGGCAGGACAACGGCTCCACGGGCCGGCACGCCCTGCCGGGCCGCCCCGACCCGGCGGCCACCGGTCAGTTCGAGCGTCCGCAGGCCAACGGCGCGCGCGGCGGAGCCGACTTCGGCGCCCCGCGTCCGCAGACGCCGCAGCAGCGGCCGGGTGACGGGTGGGAGCTGCCGCCCGCGTCCGGTCCCGGCGACGGGCGTACGCCGCTGTACGACACCCTGGAGACCAACTGGTTCCGCGGCGGGCGGCAGGAGCAGGAGCGGGGCAACCCCCCGGCCGCGGCTCCGCAGCAGTCGCAGACCCCCACGGGGCCGCAGCGGTCCGCCGCGTCCCCTTCCACCACCTGGCGCAGCTCGCCCAACGACGAGCTCGTCCGGCAGGCCGAACGCGTCCGGCAGCCGGCCGCGGGCGGCGTCACCACCTCCGGCCTGCCGCGCCGGGTGCCCCGGGCCAACCTCGTCCCGGGCACGGCTCAGCAGCAAACCCACCAGAGCGGTCCGCAGGTCTCGCGCGCGCCCGACGACGTGCGCGGCCGTCTGACCAATCTGCGTCGGGGTATCGCACAGGGCCGTCAGGCGGGAAGCGGCCAGACCGGCAGCTTCCCGCGGCCCACTCACCAGCAGGAGCGTTAGTTGAGCCCGATGAGCCAGGCGGCACAGAACCTGAACTGGTTGATCACGAATTTCGTGGACAACACCCCGGGGGTGTCCCACACCGTCGTCGTGTCCGCCGACGGACTCCTTCTGGCGATGTCCGAAGGCTTTCCGCGCGACCGCGCCGACCAGCTCGCGGCCGTCGCCTCGGGCCTGACCTCGCTGACCGCCGGGGCCTCCCGGATCTTCGAGGGCGGCACCGTGGCCCAGACGGTCGTCGAGATGGAACGCGGGTTCCTGTTCCTCATGTCCATCTCCGACGGCTCGTCGCTGGCCGTGCTCTCCCACCCGGAGTGCGACATCGGCCTCATCGGCTACGAGATGGCCCTCCTGGTCGACCGCGCGGGCGCGGTGCTCACGCCCGACCTGCGCGCCGAACTCCAGGGCAGTCTGCTTCACTGATCGGCCCCGGCACCACCCGTCTCACCAAATCACCGTCCGGCCGCCACAATCCCCCCACCGGCCCCGTCAGACGGCTTGACTGACCCACTTGCTGTCCCGCCCGGAGGATTCATGACCCCGCCCACCGCCTCTCATGATCCGTACGCGGAGCCGTACGAGGACGAGGGCGACCAGCCGCTGGTACGGCCGTACGCGATGACCGGCGGCCGGACGAGGCCCCGTTACCAGCTCGCCATCGAGGCCCTGATCAGCACGACGGCCGACCCGGCAGCGCTCATGGGGCTCCTTCCCGAGCACCAGCGCATCTGCCACCTGTGCCGCGAGGTGAAGTCGGTGGCCGAGGTGTCGGCCCTGCTCAACATGCCGCTGGGCGTGGCCCGGATCCTCGTCGCGGACCTGGCGGAGGCCGGTCTCGTCGCGATCCACCAGCCGGGCGGCGACGAGACGACCGGCGCGCCGGACGTGACACTGCTCGAAAGGGTGCTCAGTGGACTTCGCAAGCTCTGACGGAGGCCGGGCCACCACCTCGGCGAAGATCGTGGTGGCCGGCGGCTTCGGCGTGGGCAAGACCACGTTCGTCGGCGCCGTCTCCGAGATCAACCCGCTGCGCACCGAGGCCGTCATGACGTCCGCCAGCGCGGGCATCGACGACCTCACGCACACCGGGGACAAGACCACCACCACGGTGGCCATGGACTTCGGCCGCATCACGCTCGACCAGGACCTGATCCTGTACCTGTTCGGCACGCCGGGCCAGGACCGCTTCTGGTTCATGTGGGACGACCTGGTGCGCGGCGCGATCGGCGCGGTGGTGCTGGTGGACACCCGGCGCCTGGCCGACTGCTTCCCGGCGGTGGACTACTTCGAGAACAGCGGCCTGCCGTTCGTCGTCGCCCTGAACGGCTTCGACGGCCAGCAGCCGTACGCTCCCGAGGAGGTGCGCGAGGCCCTGCAGATCGGTCCCGACACCCCGATCATCACCACCGACGCCCGCCACCGCTCCGAAGCGAAGAGCGCCCTGATCACGCTGGTGGAGCACGCGCTGATGGCACGGCTGCGGTAGCGGCCAAATCGGAAGCTCCGCCCGGCAGTTGTCGCGGATCTCCCCGGGCCGGCTGTGTCCTTTGACACGGCCGGCCCCGGCGTTCATAACGTTTCGGCAGAGGAATCCGGTGGTACGGCCACGCTTGGCGCACATCCGGTCTCGCTGCGCGCACGATCGCCCCGCCTTTTGGCGGGGCTCGCTCTTTATGACCGTTTTATCTGGGGCTTGCGTCACGTCGGTTCCCCGCCCTCCACTGTTTGGAAGAGCACAGGTCGACATGCTGGAATGCCTGAACTGCCCAATAGTCAAAGACGTACTCAAGTGTCGATGGCGTACTGGGCTCTGAGACACTGCGGCACAACGTTGGTGCCGACCGCCGAGAGGTTGTTGGTCGAGTGAGGCGAAGCAAGAACAGTCCCGAGCCGTCGGCCCGGGGCAACTTCACCCCGCCGCCGCGCACAGCGGCGCCCGCCCCCGTGCCCGGTTCGGAGCCGTCCGCCGCCCCCGCCCCGAGCGGCGGCCGTCTCTCCCCGCGCAACTGGCGGGTGGCCACCCGGCTCAACGCGATCCTGCTCATACCCGTGCTGGTCGGCCTCGTCATGGGCGGCTTCCAGGTGAAGGGCTCGATCGACACCTGGCAGGAGGCCGAGGACGCGGAGAACACCGCGCGCCTGGTGCGGGCCTCGCTGACCTACGCCGACGCCCTCTACAACGAGCGGGACAGCACCGCCGCCCCGCTGCTGAAGGGCAAGGGCCAGACCGCCCAGGACAAGGCGGCCGTCACCGCCGCCCGCAAGAAGACGGACGAGGCCGCCGACGCCTTCGACGAGGCCGCCCGGAGCATGCCGGCCAAGCCCGGCCTGGAGCGCCGCCTGAAGCAGTTCCGCGAGGTCGAGCCCGATCTGGCGTCGCTGCGCGCGACGGCGTACACCGCCAAGCGCACCGGGGTACAGACCGAGGAGGGCTACGTCGAGGTCGCCCACCCCCTGATGGAGTTCGCCAACGAGCTCGGCCTGGGCACCGGCAACATCACCTCCTACGGCCGGACCGTCTACGCGATCTCGCTGACCAAGGCGGCGCTGTCGCTGCAGCGCTCCATCGGCACGCACATGCTGATCAAGCCCGGCCCCGGCGACGGCAGCCTCGCCAGCCAGCGCGTCGCCCTCTCCTCGTACGCGTACCTGGAGGGCATCGCCCGCGAGGAGTACCTCGGCGGCGGTACCGAGGAGGACGCGGCCAAGCTCCAGCAGGCCACGAAGGACATCCAGGCCAAGGGCGCCGAGCTGGCCGCCGAGGCCAGGCGGGAGGCCGCCGCCAACGGCGACACCTACGTCGCCCCGCCGGCCAACCCCACCACGATGGTCTCGGAGCTGTCGCAGCTGCGCTCCACGGACCCCGCTGAGCGCGCCGCGCTCGCCCAGCAGGGCATCACCCCGCAGAACTGGTGGGCGGTCAACACCCTCAAGTTCGACGCCTACCGCCAGATCGAGGCGGACATGGCCGACAAGGCGGTGGCCGAGGCGTCCCAGATAGCCGACGACGCCCAGCGCGACGCCTACATCACCGGCGCCGCCGTCGTGATCGCGCTGCTCGCCGCGTTCGTCCTGGCCGGCATGGTGGCCCGCCAGATGAGCCGCTCGATGCGCCGGCTGCGCAACGCCGCCTTCGGCATCGCCGAGCAGCGCCTGCCGATGCTGGTCGACCAGCTCTCCCGCACCGACCCCGGCCGCGTCGACACCCGGGTCGCCCCGATCCCGATCACCTCCACCGACGAGATCGGCGAGGTCGCCCGCGCCTTCGACCAGGTCCACCGCGAGGCCGTCCGGCTCGCCTCCGAGCAGGCCCTGCTGCGGGGCAACATCAACGCGATCTTCACCAACCTCTCGCGCCGCAACCAGTCGCTGATCGAGGGCCAGCTGAGCCTGATCACCGACCTGGAGAACAACGAGGCCGACCCGGACCAGCTGGAGAACCTCTTCAAGCTGGACCACCTGGCGACCCGTATGCGCCGCAACGGCGAGAACCTCCTCGTCCTCGCCGGCGAGGAGCCCGGCCGCCGCTGGGACCAGCCGGTGCCGCTGATCGACGTGCTGCGCGCCGCCTCCTCCGAGGTGGAGCAGTACGAGCGCATCGAGCTGTCCGGCGTCCCCGACGCCGAGATCCACGGCCGGGCCGTGACCGACCTCGTGCACCTGCTCGCCGAGCTGCTGGAGAACGCCACCACGTTCTCCTCCCCGCAGACCAAGGTCCGCGTCACCGCGACCCGGCTGCCCGACGGCCGCGTGATGATCGAGATCCACGACAAGGGCATCGGCCTGACCGCCGAGGACTTCGCGGACATCAACCACAAGCTGGCCAACCCGCCGACCGTGGACGCCGCGATCTCGCAGCGCATGGGCCTGTTCGTGGTCGGCCGGCTGTCCGACCGGCACGGCATCCGCGTCCAGCTGCGCCCCTCGGGCGAGCAGGCCGGCACCACCTCGCTGGTCATGCTCCCCGACGCCATCACGCACGGCGGTGGCGGCGAGCAGCACGTGGAGCGCGACGAGTTCACCGTCTCGCAGATCATCCCCGAGCAGGACTTCCAGGGCGAGAGCTTCAGCCAGCCGATGCGCACGGCCGCGGAGCTCGGCTTCGACGACAGCCGCTACGCCGACGTCCCCGACGACATACGCGAGCTCGACCCGGTCGGCCGCTCCCTGATGCGCGAGGAGCGCCGTGCGGCCCTGGAGGCCCAGACGCAGGGCCAGCCGGCCCCGCAGGACGCCCCCGAGGCGCCCGGCTACGGCGACCAGTACGCCGGGCAGCAGGGCTACGACCACGGCCAGGACGGCTACCAGGACCAGTCCGCCTCGTACGACGGCCGGCCGGCGTACGAGGAGCAGCAGCAGGCGCCGTACGAGGAGCAGCACCAGCCTTCGTACGAGGGGCAGTACTACGCGCCGAACGGCGGTCTGCCGCAGAACGACGCCTACTCCGCCAACGGCGGTTACCCGGAGTCGTCCTATGCGGAGCCGGTCCAGGAGGAGCACGCGACGGCGGGCGGTTCCGCCCAGGGGACCTTCCCTGCCTTCGAGCAGCGCCGCCACCAGGACGACTGGCCTCAGCAGGACGGCTACCAGAACGGCTACCCGTCCCAGTACCCTGCGGATGCTGCGGAAACGGAATCTGCGCAGGCCGCTGACGCGAGCGAGGCGGACCGCGTAGGCTTCGACCGTCCGGGACCGGCCCACTCCGCCGTCCACGAGCTGACCGACGCCGGGCTTCCCCGCCGCGGATCCACCGCGAGCGGCGCGAACGGCTCGGGCGGCGCGCGGCACGCGAACCAGGAGCCGCCGGCCTCCGCGCCGGAGGGCAACGGCGACAGCAACTGGCGCTCGGCGAACGACGAGCGCTGGCAGCAGGCCTCGCAGCTCCGGAAGCCCAAGGCGGGCGGGGTGACCTCCTCCGGCCTGCCGCGGCGGGTACCCAAGGCCAACCTGATCGAGGGTTCCGCCGAAAGCACCCCCCAGGGAGGCCCACAGGTCTCCCGCGCCCCGGAGGACGTCCGGGGCAGGCTGAGCAACCTGCGGCGCGGCGTCCAACGGGGCCGCAACGCAGGCAGTGAAACGAACGGCCAGGGCTTCGGTCCTGACAGCACCTACAACCAGGAGCGTTAGTGTGAGCCCGATGAGCCAGGCGGCACAGAACCTGAACTGGTTGATCACCAACTTCGTGGACAACACCCCGGGGGTGTCCCACACGGTGGTGGTCTCCGCCGACGGACTCCTTCTGGCGATGTCCGAAGGCTTCCCCCGCGACCGCGCCGACCAGCTCGCGGCCGTCGCCTCCGGTCTGACGTCTCTGACGGCAGGCGCCTCCCGGATCTTCGAGGGCGGGAGCGTCAACCAGACGGTCGTGGAGATGGAGCGGGGATTCCTCTTCATCATGTCCATCTCCGACGGTTCCTCGCTGGCGGTGCTCGCCCACCCCGAGGCGGACATCGGCCTCATCGGGTACGAGATGGCCCTTCTGGTGGACCGAGCAGGTACGGTCCTGACACCGGACCTTCGTGCGGAGCTCCAAGGGAGCCTTCTCAACTAACGGGCGGACGGTGCGTTTTGGCGTCCCGTGGCCGTAGGGTTTCGGGACGCGGCTCCACAGCGATGGAGGCCAGGCACAGTCGGAGGAGGAGAAAGTGGCAACACCCCCAGGCGGTTCACCTTCGGGCAACTGGTCGTACGGTCCTGTCCAGGGCCCGAACGACGGTTCCCAGAACCGGTACGGCTTTCCCTCCGCCCCCGGCCACCAGCAGCCGTACGCGCCGCAGGGCCCCGGCCCGTCGCCGTACGACCAGCCGGCCGCGCCGCGCATCCAGCCCGTGCAGCCGCAGCGCCGCACCCCCGAGCCGGCGCCCTCCGGGGCGTCGAACCATCACAATCCCCTGGTGCGCCCGTACGCCATGACGGGCGGTCGTACCAGGCCGCGCTACCAGCTCGCCATCGAGGCACTGGTGCACACCACCGCGCAGCCGCACCAGATGCAGGGCCAGTTGCCCGAGCATCAGCGGATCTGCAACCTCTGCCGGGAGATCAAGTCGGTAGCCGAGATCTCGGCGCTGCTCACGATCCCTCTCGGCGTGGCCAGGATCCTCGTCGCCGACTTGGCGGAGGCGGGACTGGTCGCCATCCATCAGCCCGGCGGCGACGAGAACGCCGGTGGCCAGCCAGACGTGACACTGCTCGAAAGGGTGCTCAGTGGACTTCGCAAGCTCTAGCGGCGGTCCTTCCCGCTCCACCACCTCCGCGAAGATCGTGGTGGCGGGCGGCTTCGGCGTGGGCAAGACCACGTTCGTCGGCGCCGTCTCGGAGATCAACCCGCTGCGCACGGAGGCCGTCATGACGTCTGCTTCGGCGGGCATCGACGACCTCACCCACACCGGGGACAAGACGACCACGACGGTCGCCATGGACTTCGGACGCATCACCCTGGACCAGGACCTGATCCTGTACCTGTTCGGTACGCCGGGCCAGGACCGCTTCTGGTTCATGTGGGACGACCTGGTGCGCGGCGCCATCGGTGCGATCGTGCTGGTCGACACGAGGCGGCTCGCCGACTGCTTCCCCGCCGTCGACTACTTCGAGAACAGCGGCCTGCCGTTCGTCATCGCCCTCAACGGCTTCGACGGCCAGCAGCCGTACACGCCGGACGAGGTGCGCGAAGCGCTCCAGATCGGCCCCGACACCCCGATCATCACGACCGACGCCCGCCACCGCGCGGACGCGAAGTCGGCGCTGATCACGCTGGTGGAGCACGCGCTGATGGCGCGGCTGCGCTAGCGGTCCGCCCGTGCGCGGCAGCCCCCGACGGCCACCGGGCCGCCGGGGGCTGCCGCGTGCCGGGATGCGGACGGTCCGCTGCCCGTCGCGCGCACGCGGCGAAGCCGTACGCCGGCACGGCGCCGCGCCCCCGCCGGGGCGCACGCGAAGAGGCCCCTCCGTGACGGAGGGGCCTCTTCGCGTGGTGGGTCAGCGCCAGCTGTGCGGTGCCCGGAAGCCGGGCTCGCGCTCCAGGCGGCGCCAGCCGGCCTTCACGCGGCCGCGGTGGGCCGGGGCGGTGCCGGCGGGGCGGGCGGCGGCGCGGGCCAGGAGGATCGCCGTGATCGCGGCGACCTCCTCGGGCCCGGCGTGGCCCTTCTCGACGCGGATGTCAGGAGTGTCCATGGGGATGTCGGTCTCCGTGAGAGGGGGATGCCGCCGGGTCACTGCGGCGGGTTGCCGTGCTTGCGGGAGGGCAGGTCGGCGTGCTTGGTCTGGAGCATCGCGAGGGACTTGATGAGCACCTCGCGGGTCTCGGCGGGGTCGATGACGTCGTCGACCAGGCCGCGCTCCGCCGCGTAGTACGGGTGCATCAGCTCGGACTTGTACTCCTTGACCATGCGCGCCCGCATGGCCTCGGGGTCCTCGGCCTCGGCGATCTGACGGCGGAAGATGACGTTGGCCGCGCCCTCCGCGCCCATCACGGCGATCTCGTTGGTCGGCCAGGCGTAGGTGAGGTCGGCGCCGATGGACTGGCTGTCCATGACGATGTAGGCACCGCCGTACGCCTTGCGCAGGATCAGCGAGATGCGCGGCACGGTGGCGTTGCAGTAGGCGTACAGGAGCTTCGCGCCGTGGCGGATGATGCCGCCGTGCTCCTGGTCGACGCCCGGGAGGAAGCCGGGGACGTCCAGGAAGGTGACGATCGGGATGTTGAAGGCGTCGCACATCTGGACGAAGCGGGCGGCCTTCTCGGACGCCTCGATGTCCAGGACGCCGGCCAGCACCTGCGGCTGGTTGGCGACGATGCCGACGACCTGGCCGTCCATGCGGGCCAGCGCGCAGATGATGTTGCGCGCCCAGCGCTCGTGGACCTCCAGGTACTCGCCGTCGTCGACGATCTCCTCGATGACCTTGGTCATGTCGTACGGCCGGTTGCCGTCCGCCGGGACCAGGTCCAGCAGGACGTCGGAGCGGCGGTCCACCGGGTCCGAGCACTCGTGCCGCGGCGGGTTCTCGCGGTTGTTCTGCGGGAGGAGGGACAGCAGGTAGCGGACCTCCGCGATGCAGGTCTCCTCGTCGTCGTAGGCGAAGTGGCAGACGCCGGAGGTCTCCGCGTGGACGTCCGCGCCGCCCAGGCCGTTCTGGGTGATCTCCTCGCCCGTCACCGCCTTGACCACGTCCGGGCCGGTGATGAACATCTGGGAGGTCTCGCGGACCATGAAGACGAAGTCCGTCAGGGCGGGGCTGTAGGCCGCGCCGCCCGCGCACGGGCCGAGCATCACCGAGATCTGCGGGATGACCCCGCTCGCCTTGGTGTTGCGCTGGAAGATGCCGCCGTAGCCGGCGAGGGCGACCACGCCCTCCTGGATGCGGGCGCCGGCGCCGTCGTTCAGCGACACCAGCGGAGCGCCGGCCGCGATGGCCATGTCCATGATCTTGTGGATCTTCTTGGCGTGGGCCTCGCCCAGCGCGCCGCCGAAGATCCGGAAGTCGTGGGCGTAGACGAAGACCGTACGGCCTTCCACCGTGCCCCAGCCGGTGATCACACCGTCGGTGTAGGGCTTCTTGGTCTCCAGGCCGAAGCCGGTGGCCCGGTGCCGCCGCAGCTGTTCGACCTCCTGGAAGGTGCCCGGGTCGAGCAGGAGCTCGATGCGCTCCCGCGCGGTCAGCTTGCCCTTGGCGTGCTGTGCCTGGGTCGCCTTCTCGCTCGGGCCGGCCAGCGCCTGCGCACGGATCTCGTGCAGTTCGGCCACACGTCCGCGCGCGTCCGCGGGCTCACCCGGTGCCTCGCCCTGTGCCTCACCCGGCGCATCATCCAAAACGGTCATGTAGCGACCTTACGAAGCCGAGCGAGGAATGCCAGCCGTCGACTCCTCACAGTCTCGGGGGTGTTTTCCTGGTAGCACCGAACAGAACCACGGCGGCATGCAGCCCTTCCGACTGCTCAGAGGGCCCGTACGTTGTAGGGTTCCTATAAAGCCGTCAGCTGAGAGCGACCTCACAACGGTGGGTGGCACATGCCTCCCCCGGGGTGACGCGGACGCGCAGACGGCGGCCTGTCGCCAGGATTTCCACCGTCTCGTCCGCCCGCCGCACCGCGGAGACCGGGTGGTCCCAGGTGATCTCCAGGGGTTCGCCCGTTCGGGGTGGTTCGCTCACACAGAGGGTAGCCGTACGGCCCCGGCGGCAGAGCAGCGCGCTCGCTCCGGCCGAGGCGGTCAGCGGGCCCGCCGTACCGGCCCGCCAGAAGGTGGCGGCCGTCAGGCCGAGGGAGGGGACGGCGACCGCCTGGCGTGCGGCGTCGTTGGCGAGGACCGTCAGCCACCGGCGGTCGGCGGCGCGGCGGGCGACCGCGGGGCGCGAGGCGCCGGGCATGAGGACGTAGACGTACGTGGCGTCCGTCGGGTCGGTGCCGTGGTCCAGCCAGAGGGTCTGCCAGCGGCGGGTGCGGCGTTCGGTGGTGCCGGCGGCGTTGATGTCCGCCCAGGCTCCGGTGCGGTCCTCGCGCAGCGCGCGCGGGTTCCCGCCGGGGAGGATCCAGCCGCCGTGGTCCTCCAGGTGGGCCCAGCCGGGCCCGCGTACGAAAGCCTGGTCGCCGGAGTCCCCCAGGTTGCGGTTGTCGACGATCGTCTCGACCGGGACGCCGTCGCGGCAGGTGATCCCGGCGCCCAGGCAGATCACCGCGTCCGCGACGCAGAACCAGGACTTGCGGGCCCTCAGGGTCGAGCCGAGGCCCTTCAGGTGCTGGCCGAGGGCCGCGTACTCGCCGTCGGTCGTGCCGCCGACCCAGCGCACGTCCGGTGCGGGCTCGCCCCACTCGCCGCCGGCCCGGTCGGGCAGGCGGCGCGTGGAGACGGTGGTGCCGGGCAGGCGGTACCAGTCGACGGTCGGCCAGAACCAGTCCGTGTACTGGTCGCTCCGGCCGGCCCACCAGGAGAGCATTCCGGCGCCGGTGTGCCAGCCGCGCGGGTTCTCGCCGTTGCCGCACTCGTAGTGGGCGATGCGGTCGCTGGCCATGGCGATGCAGGCGGTGAAGCCGGGGCGGCGGTGCACCGCGCGGTCCATGGCCGGGAACAGCCGGTGCCCGACGGGGTCGGGGGCGGCCGGCGCCGGCGCGGCGGCGATCGCGTGCAGCCGGGCGAGGTCCGCCACCTCGTACTGCCGGGCCGCCAGGATCGGGGAGACGGTGTTCCGTTCGATCCAGCCCTTGATCCGCGCGTGCCAGCGGTCGCGTTCGGCCGGGCTCGCGGCGGCGGCGAGGAGCGCGACGGCGGCGATGAGCTGCTGTCCGTGGAAGTGGTCGCCGCGCATCACGCGCCGGTCGTCGTCCCGGAGGAGACCGCGGCTGATCGCGCGGCCGTTGACGGCGTCCATGACCAGCCCGTCGTGGACGAGCGGCAGGAAGGCGTGCTCGACGCCGTCGAGGACCAGCTGCCGGTTCGGGTCCGTGACCTCCCAGTCGGACCCGGCGAGCAGGACGAGCAGCCGGCCGAGGCCGTCGAGCAGGACCTGGCCGTAGGTGCCCGTGTAGGCGACCCGGGTGTGCTGGACGAAGGACCCGTCGGCGTAGAGGCCGTCGCCCCGGGTGACGTACGGGAAGACCGGCGAGAGGGCGTCGCGGGCGAGGGCGAGCTTGGCGGGGTCGCGACCGAGGACGCCGCGCAGGGCGACGGAGCGGCACAGGTCGACGCGGTTGGCACCGGTCGAGGTGCCGGAGTAGTCGGCGAGGGCGGAGCCGGGGACGAAGTGGTCGACGGCCGCGCAGGCGGCGGTGACGCGGGCGGCGCCGAGGCGGTCGTGGAGGGCGGCGGTGATGTCCGTCAGCAGGCGGGGGCTGCCGATCTGCCACTCCCACCAGTTGCCGTACCGGGTGGTGGCGGGGTGGTAGACCGTGGCGGAGAGGTGGTCGAGGCCGCGCAGGACGGCCGCGAGGAGGTCCGGGTCGCCGGTGGAGCCGGTGCCCCGCTGGACGTAGGCCTGGGTCATGGTCCACAGGCGGTGGTAGCCGCGGGTGATGCCGGACGGGGGGTCGAAGGGCTGGTCGGGCCAGAGGGAGGTGGCGGCCGGAGCCATGGTGGCGCGGTGTCCGCGGGCGCGTTCCCCGATGTCGGCGAGGCGGGAGGCGTACGGCTCGGCCGCGGGGTCGTAGCCGGTGCCGAGGGCGATGTCGAGCCAGCGGCGGCGGAGGGTGGCGTAGGGGTCGGCGGCGCCGGGTGCGGGCGGGGCGCCGCCGCCCGCACCCGGGGCGTCCTCGGTCGCCGCCGTGGTGCTCCCGGTCGCCGCCGTGGTGCCGCCGGTCGCCGTCAGGGCCGCCGCGGCGAGCAGGAGGGTGCGGCGGGGCAGGCTCCCGGCGGGGCGCTCGTGGGTCATGTTCATGCCCTTACCACGGGACCGGCGGGGCGTACAGCGGCGGGGGCCGGTGTCAGCCGAACCGGTCGAGCAGACGCCGGTACGGCCCGGGAGCGGTGCCGCGCGTCCGGTCCGGCGGGATCAGCCGGCCGGGTACGCGGGTCTCGTCCCGGCCGTGCCGCACGGCGTCCCGGATGGCGCCCGCGACGCGGGCGGCCGGGGCGGGACGGGGGCGGGAGCGCCGGCCGGGCCTGCCGCGCCGTGCGGGGAAGGCCGTGTTCCCGGGCCCGGACACGACGAGCGTCACGCCCACGCCCGTACCGCGCAGCTCCTGGCGGAGCGCCGTGGCGAACGCGGCCAGCCCGGCCTTGGCGGCGAAGTGCACCGCCTCCTCCCGCACGCCCGCGGTGCCGACGACCGGGCCGAGGAGCACCACCCGGCCCCGGCCGGCCGCCGCCATGGACGGCAGGACCTCGCGGACGAGGTGGAGCGTGGCGTTGAGGTTCAGGGACAGCACCCGGTCGATGTCGGTGTGCGGCATGGCCGTGAACGGCCCCGACCAGCCGATGCCCGCCCCGGCGACCAGGACGTCGATGCGACCGGTGGCGCGCAGCGCGGACTCGGCCAGCAGGCGCGGGCCCTCCGGGGCACCGAGGTCGGCGGGCAGCAGGACGGCGGAGGTGCCGGCGGCCGTCTCCTCCAGGCTGCGCCGGTCCCGCCCGTTGAGGAGCAGCTGCCAGCCGTCCTCGGCGAAGCGCCGCGCGGTGGCGGCGCCGATGCCCGAGGACGCTCCGGTGACGAGGGCCACGGGCCGGTCCGCCCGCGGGGGCGGCCCGTGCTCCCGGGCCGTGGCGGGGGCGGCGTCCGCGAGACGGCGGCGTGCGAGGCCCGCCCGGGGGTCGTGGGTGGAACCGGAGCCGGTGTGCGTCACGAGTCGGTCTCCCTGCGCGTAGGTCCGCCGTGGTCTCTTCTTCCGCGATGCGGATGCCCGTCGACGCGGATGTCCGTCGACGCGGATCCCCGCCCGGGCGGACGCCCGAGGGCGCGGATCCCGGTCCGGGCGGATGCCCGAGGGCGCGGATCCCGGTCCGGGCGGATGCCCGAAGGCGTGGATCCCCGTCCGAGGGGACCCCCGTCGGCGCGGATCCCCGGCTTCCAGGACACCGCCACCTCGGTCCCCCGCGCCACCGCTGCGGCCGTTCGCCCCGGCCCGGCTCACCCGGACCGGCACGCGCCCTTCCCGCACCGGTCCGCGGGAGCGGGCGCCGTGCCGGTCCGGTGCCCGGCGCGGCAGGACCACTCCCGCGGGCCGCCCGGTGCCGCCAGGCGGCGGTACGTCCGGCACGCGGCACGGGCCGGCCGGGACCGCGACGGAGGCCGCGCCCCCGGGTACCGCCCGGTCCGGTGTTCCGGTCGCGCCATCCGGCCGGAAATGTTGAAGGTTGAACGGAATAGGTCTACGGTAGACCTTGTTCAGTTAGTTGAATCTTAAACGGACACCCCTCCGGGAGGCACCCATGACCACCACCGCGGACCTGGCCACCCTGACCGGCGACTACACGATCGACCCCGCGCACACCACGATCGGCTTCACCGCGCGCCACGCCATGGTCACCAACGTCAAGGGCAAGTTCCTCGACTTCACCGGCTCGCTGCACCTGGACGGCACCGACCCGTCCCGCTCCACCGCAGTCCTCGACGTCGTGATGGACAGCATCGACACCGGCAACGCCGACCGCGACGGCCACCTCAGGAGCGCGGACTTCTTCAGGACCGACGCGTTCCCGACGATGACCTTCCGCTCGACCGGGGTCGAGGCCCTGGGCGGCGACGAGTACCGCCTCACCGGCGACCTGTCCCTCCTCGGCGTCACCAGGCCGATCACGATCGACCTGGAGTTCAACGGCGCCGCGAAGGACCCCTTCGGCAACGAGCGCGTCGGCTTCGAGGGCAGGGCGGCCATCCTGCGCTCCGAGTGGGGCCTGACCTGGAACGCCGCGCTGGAGACGGGCGGCTTCCTGGTGTCGGACAAGATCAAGCTGAACTTCGACGTCTCGGCGGTCCGGAACGCGGCCTGAACCGCCCCCGGCACCGGCGGCACCCGGCCGGACCCCGGACTCCACCGGGCCCCGGATTCCACCGGACCCGGGACCCGGGACTCCACCGGCCCCCGGCGCCGCCCGCCGGCCGCGCCGCACCGTGCCGCTCCCCGCGCGCACCGGCCGGCGGCCCTGGCCCCAGGACCGCCGGCCCGTACGGCACACTCGCGCGGACGCCCGCGGCGGTCAGAAGCCGCCGCCGCCCCCGAAGTCCCCGCCCCCGCCGCCGAAGTCACCGCCGCCACCGAAGTCGCCTCCGCCGAAGCCGCCCGCGAAGTCGTCGGTGTTGAAGTCGGCTCCCGAGACGTCACCGCCCTCGTAGCCGCCGAAGTCGCCGTACCCGGCGCCGTAGTCGGCCGCGTAGGCCGGGCCGGCCATCATGCCGCCGAGCATCGTGCCGATGAGGAGGCCGGGCAGGATGCCGCCGCCGAAGTAACCGCCGGCCCAGGGGCCGTAGGCGGGGCCCGCCTCCCAGTAGGGGCGGCGGCCGTACTCGGTGTCGACCTCGCGGATCACCGGGTCGCGGCCCTCGGCCAGGCGCGTGGCGTCGGCCGCGCAGACCGGGACCTCGCGCGGGGCACCGTCGGGCGGGGTCCAGGCGGCGTCGGCGACCGAGGGCCCGTGGCGGGGGTCGAAGAAGCAGGGCGGGCGGCGCTCGGGCAGCGGACGGCCCGCGCGGCGGGCGGCGAGCTGCGCGAGGGCGAAGCGGCCGTCCTCCACGGTCTCGGTGACGGCCTTGACGTCCTCCGGGCGCACGGCGGACGCCATCAGCGACTTCGCCCGCTCGTAGGCGTCCAGGGCGCGCTCGTAGTCCGCGTGCATCGCGTCGTCGGCGCCGGGTTCGCCGGGGTGGAAGTCGAGGCGGTCCAGTTCCTCGCCGAAGGCGGTGATGTCCTCGTCGACCACGACCCGCAGCTTCTCCAGCGCGGCCCGCTGCTCCTCCTCGTGCCGGCGCCGGTTGCGGCGCGCCAGCGCGTACGCGCCCGTGCCGCCGGCGGCCAGCAGCGCGCCGGCGGTGATCAGCGCCCCGGTGGGCACGCCCTGGCCGCCGGAGCCCTCGCTCCAGGTGTTCGGCGCGGAGCCGCCCATGTTGCGCAGCGCGCTGTCCACGAAGTCGTTCAGCTGGGCCTTGGCGTCGCCCGCGCCCTGCACGGACGAGACCAGGTTCCGCACCGCCTGGTTGCCCAGCACCGCGCTGTCGGCGCGCGCGTCGAAGCGGTCGCCGAGACGGATGCCGTACAGGCCGGTGACACCGGTCTCGGTGCGCAGGTCCCGGAAGAGGTTCCGCGTCGGGTAGTCGGCGGGCAGGACCGCCACGAAGACGGGCTTGCCGGCGTCCTCGATCTTGTCGGCGAGCGCCTCCGCGTCCGCCTGCGACAGCTGCGCGGAGGCGGCCGGGTCCACGTAGACGGGACTCTCGCGCAGCGCCCGGGCGACCGCCGAGAGGTCCGTGGCCGCGTGCGCCGCGGGCGCACCGGCCGTCAGCACCGCCAGCACGGCGGCGACCGGCACGATCAGCAGGCGTACGAAGGTACGCGTCCATGCGGCCTTCATATGTTCGAAGCTACCCGAAACGGAACACAAAGGGGACATCGACCCCGACCGGGACTTTCCAGGGTCGGGGCCGATGTCCGTGTCCGGCCGCCTCAGGCGGCCCGGTAGGCCTCCGTCAGCTTCGCCACCGCCTTCGCGTAGCGTCCCGTCAGCAGCAGGTGGTCCGCGTCGGCGAACGGTTTCGCGACCGCCGCCGTGAGGTCCTGTCCGGCCTTCCGCTGGACGAGCAGCCGGGCCTTGGTGACCAGCGCGCGGCCCGCCCGGTCCGCGCCCGCCCGTTCCGCCGCCGCGGCCGCGAGTCCGAGCGCCTTCAGCGTCGCCGCGCCGCCCTCGGGCACCTCGGTCAGGGTGGTGAGGCCCCAGCCGTACGGATACTGCGGGTCGTACGAGGCGTCCCCGACGTTGATCGGCAGTTGCGCCTCGGACCTGGGCCAGGTCACGGGGAGCTGCCCGGTGAAGGGCCGCCGGCCGTAGAGCACGTCGGCCACGCCGTCGCCCTCCGTGCCCGGCAGCCAGGACGCCACCAGAGCGTCGATGTCGCCGAGCCGGTCGCCGAGGAGCTGCGGGCGCCCGGAGACGATCAGCACCGCGCACCTCATCGCGCCGCACACCTTGTCGACGGCCGCCCGGTCGGCCGCGGACAGCTCCAGGTCGTGGCCGTTGCCGACGTCTCCGACGCCCTCGGCGTACGGGGTCTCGCCGACGACGACCACGCCGACGTCGTGACCGGTCAGCGGTGCGGAGGCGTCCTTGGAGTAGGTGATGTCGCCGCCGGCCCCGCGCATTCCCTCCAGGACGGTGGTGCCCGGGGTGATGTCGCCGGACGAGCCCTGCCAGGTGATGGTCCAGCCGCCGCTCTGGTTGCCGATGTCGTCGGCGTTGGAACCGGCGACGTACACCTTCTGGTCCTTCTTCAGCGGCAGCAGGCCCCGGTCGTTCTTCAGCAGCACCTGCGAGGCGGCGACGGCCTCGCGGGCCACGGCCCGGTGCGCGGCGGAGCCGATCTTCGAGGCGTTGCGGGTGTCGGCGTAGGGCCGTTCGAACAGGCCCAGCCGGAACTTCTGGGTGAGGATGCGCGCCACCGCGTCGTCGATCCGCCGCTCGCTGATCCGGCCCGCCCGTACCTCGTCGACCAGGGTCGCGCGGAAGTCCTTGTAGGCGTACGGCACCATGATCATGTCGAGGCCCGCGTTGACGGAGGTGCGGACGTCCGAGGCGTGGTCGCCGGGGATCTGGTCGATGGCCTGCCAGTCGCTGATGACGAAGCCGTCGAAGCCCATGCGGTCCTTCAGCACGCCGTTGATCATGTCGGCGCGGGCGTGCATCTTCACCGGGCCCCGGCCGTCGCCGATCAGGTCGAGGGAGGAGTAGGAGGGCATGACGGTGCCCACGCCCCGGTCGACGGCGTCGGTGTAGGGCGCCAGGTGCACGGCCTCCAGCTCCTGCCGGGTGACCTTGGTGACGCCCTGGTCGATGGGGTACGTGCCGGTGGTGGAGGAGCCGTAGGAGGTGCCGCCGTCGCCGACGAAGTGCTTGGCGGTGGCGAGGACCTTGTCGGGCCGGTCCAGGTCCCGGCCGTCGGCCCTGCCCTGCAGGCCCTGGATCATCGTCGCCATGGACTCGACGAGGGCCGGGTCCTCGCCGAAGGCCTCGTACGCCCTGCCCCACCGGTCGTCCCGGGTCACGCACAGGCAGGGGGCGAAGTCCCAGGGGATGCCGGTGGCCCGGGTCTCGGCGGCGGTCACCGCGCCCGCCCGGTAGGCGACGGCGGGGTCGCGGGTGGCGCCCAGGCCGATGTTGTGCGGCATGATCGTCGCGCCGGCCAGGTTGTTGTGGCCGTGCACCGCGTCGACGCCGTAGACCAGCGGGATCTGGAAGCGGGTGGCCCGGGCCCGGAGCTGGAAGGCGTCGATCATCTTCGCCCACGCCTCGGGGGTGTTGGGCGTCGGGGTCGAGCCGCCGCCGGACAGCAGCGAGCCGAGGGCGTACGCGGCGACGTCGCCGGGTTCGGTGAGCGCGGCGCGCTCGGCCTGGGTCATCTGGCCGGCCTTCTCCTCCAGGGAGAGGCGTCCCAGCAGGTCCTCGACGCGCTTGCCGACCGGCAGCCGGCTGTCCAGGTACGGCAGGCCGTGCGCGTCGACGACGACCTGCGGGGTGTCGGCGGGGGGTTCGGCGCCGGTGACGGCCAGTTTCACCGGGACGGTCTCGGCCGCCTCGGCGGAGCGGTCCTTCAGCGTGGGGACGCGCAGGGTGCGGGTGGTGCCGGAGGCCGTGCCCGCCGGGAAGGTGATCTCTCCCGCGGCCGGGGTGTAGTCCCTGCCCGGCTCGGCGGTGCCGCCAGAGGTGTCGTACCTGACGGTCACGGGCTCGGCGAGCGGGGCGGCGCCGGTGGTGGCGACGGTGAGCCGCACGGTGGCCGTGCCGCCCTCCGTCACCGGGTACACGGCGGCGTCCGTGGTGAGGGAGGCGCGCAGGGACTGGTCGGCCCTGCCGTACAGCTCGACGCCGTCCATGGCGAAGTCGCCCTGGGTGCCGGCCGGGAGCGTGACGGCGTACCCCCACATCCGCGTCAGGCCGAGGACCTGGTCGATGCCGCCGACGGGCTGGTGGTCGGTGCGGTAGGCGAAGTCGGTGAACGGGATCTCGACCCGTTTCCAGCCGGTGAAGTCGTCGGTGAAGGAGGCCGTCCACAGTTCGGAGGCCCCGCCGTTCGCGCCGCCGTCCTTGATCTCGAAGGCGATCTTCCTGCCGTTGTTCCCGCCGTGCCACCAGAAGCGGACGCCGCGGTGGGCGGACCAGTCGCGGGGCGGCTCGGTGGAGGCGAACTCGTGCGTGAAGCCGCCGTAGCCGCTGATGTCGTAGGTGCCGGCGAGGACCTTGTCGCCCTCGGGGGCGTCGGTGCGGCCGGCCAGGCGCAGGGCGGGCGGGTCGTCGTTGTCGGAGCCCCACGTGAAGATGCCCTCGGCGGGCGGGTTCGCGAAGGGCACCTCGCCCTCGAAGCGGTCGAGGGGGACGGGGGCGGGGTCGTCGGCCGCGGCGGCGCCCGCGGAGGCCAGCGGGAGCAGTCCGGTGAGGAGGGTGGCGCAGGCGAGCAGGGCGGTTCTTCGCATGGAACGTCCCTCTACTCTCGTAATTCACTTACGACTTAGCTCACGCCGTGAGTTAACTGGCTTGATTTCAGGCCGTCAAGACATCACGTCAGGAACCGCACCCGCGCAACCCGCTTTCCCCTCACGGCCGTCGTTCTTTCGGAAGGTGAACGCGCGACCCCTTGACGCGTCCACGGAGCCGTCATTTACTCACGCCTCGCACGCCCCCCTCCATCCCCCACCTCCAGAAGGGCGGCGCTCCATGAGGCGATCGACAAGGAGACCGGCGCGGACTCTCGGCCTGCTCGTCGCCGGGCTGCTCACCACCGCCGGGTTCACCGCCGCCACCCCCGCGCGGGCCGCGGGCGAACAGGTCACCGCCTGGCTCACCACGACCGACGACGCCGCCGGGCGCCACGTGGTGCGCGGGCTCCAGGCGCAGGCCCCGTTCGCCTTCCAGGCCGGCACCGGCGGCAGCGGCGAGAACATCACCGTCGACGAGAACACCCGCTACCAGACCTTCACCGGCGGCGGCGCGTCCTTCACGGACACCGCCGCCTGGCTGATGAACGGCAGCGGGGCGCTCGGCCAGGCCACCCGCGACGAGACCATGCGCAGGCTGTTCTCCCCGACGGACGGCATCGGCCTGTCCTTCCTGCGCAACCCGATGGGCGGCTCGGACCTGGCCCGCTTCGGCTACACCTACGACGACCTGCCCGCCGGCCAGACGGACCCCGCACTGGCGCGGTTCTCGATCGCGCACGACCTGGCGGACGTGGTGCCGCTGACCCGCCAGGCACGGCAGCTGAACCCGGCGCTGACCGTGATGGCCTCGCCGTGGACGGCACCGGCCTGGATGAAGGACAGCGGGCAGCTCAACGGCGGCTGGCTGAAGGCGGAGCACTACGGGACGTACGCCTCGTACTTCGTGAAGTACGTCCAGGCCTACCGGGACCAGGGCATCCCGATCGCGTACGTCACCGCGCAGAACGAGCCGACGTGCTGCGCGGGCTACCCGTCGATGAGCTGGAACGCCTCCGGACTGGCCTACTTCACCAAGAACGAGCTGCTGCCCAAGCTCCAGGCGGCGGGCCTTTCGACCAAGGTGCTGGCGCACGACTGGAACTGGGACACCTACGACGCCTACGCGGCGCAGACGGTGGACGACGCGGCGGTCCGCGCGCACCCCAACTTCGGCGGGATCGCCTGGCACGGCTACGGCGGGGACGTCGCCAAGCAGACGGCCGTGCACGACCGGTACCCGCAGCTGGACGCCTTCGGCACCGAGCACTCGGGCGGCACCTGGATCGCCGACCAGCAGCGCGAGGACATGATGAACATCATCGACTACACGCGCAACTGGGCGAAGTCGGTGACGAAGTGGTCGCTGGCGGTGGACCAGAACCGGGGGCCGCACAACGGCGGGTGCGGCACGTGCAGTGGACTGATCACCGTGCACAACGGGGACGCGCGGCACGGGCAGGTCGACTACACCGTCGAGTACTACACGATGGGCCACCTGACGAAGTTCGTCCGTCCGGGCGCCCACCGGATCGCGTCGACGGCCTCGTCCGCCGTCCCCAACGTGGCGTGGCGCAACCCGGACGGCTCCAAGGCGCTGATCGCCTACAACGGCTCCTCGTCGGCGCGCACGGTGACCATCAACTGGGGCTCGCAACACGCCACTTACACCCTCCCGGGCAAGACCTCGGCCACCTTCGCCTGGTCGGGGACGCAGTCCGGCGGCGGCGCCCCGTCGGGCGCGTTCGTCGGGCTCGCGGACAAGTGCCTGGACGTGGCGGGCGGTTCGGATGCCAACGGCACCCCGGTGCAGCTGCACGACTGCAACGGCTCGGCGGCCCAGCGCTGGACCGTGCAGGCGGACGGTTCGCTCCAGGCCCTCGGCAAGTGCCTGGACGTGGCCTCGGGATCGACCGCCGACGGCGCGAAGGTGCAGCTGTACGACTGCAACGGCACCGGCGCGCAGCGGTGGTCCTACGACGCGGCCGCCAACGACGTGGTGAACACGGCCGCGGACAAGTGCCTGGACGTGACGGACAACTCCTCGGCGAACGGCGCCCGCGCACAGATCTGGAGCTGCACGGGCGCCGCCAACCAGAAGTGGAGACTGCGGTGAGCCCGGCCTACGCGGCCGGCTCCACCCCCGCCCGCAGCAGGCCGTAGGTGCAGGCGTCCTCCAGGGCCTGCCAGGACGCCGCGATGACGTTCTCCGCGACGCCCACCGTCGACCACTCCCCCGCCCCGTCGGAGGTGGAGATCAGGACGCGGGTCGTGGACCGGGTGCCGTGCTTGCCCTCCAGGATGCGGACCTTGTAGTCGACCAGCTCCAGCCGGGCGAGCTGCGGGTAGATCCTCTCCAGCGCGACGCGCAGGGCGCGGTCCAGGGCGTTGACCGGACCGTTGCCCTCCGCGGTGGCGACGATGCGCTCGCCCTTGGCCCACAGCTTGACGGTGGCCTCGTTGGCGTGGGTGCCGTCGGGGCGGTCCTCGACGATCGCGCGCCAGGACTCCACCTCGAAGTACTTCAGCGGCCGGCCCTCGGCCTCGGCGCGCAGCAGCAGCTCGAAGGAGGCGTCGGCGGCCTCGTACGTGTAGCCCTTGAGCTCGCGCTCCTTCACCCGCTCCACGACCCGGCCGACGAGCTCCCGGTCGCCGCCGAGGTCGATGCCGAGCTCCTTGCCCTTGAGCTCGATGGAGGCGCGGCCGGCCATGTCGGAGACCAGCATCCGCATGGTGTTGCCGACCAGCTCGGGGTCGATGTGCTGGTACAGGTCCGGGTCGACCTTGATCGCGGAGGCGTGCAGGCCCGCCTTGTGCGCGAAGGCGGAGACGCCGACGTAGGGCTGGTGGGTGGAGGGGGTGAGGTTGACGACCTCGGCGATGGCGTGCGAGATGCGGGTCGTCTCGCGCAGGTGCCCCTGTGGCAGGACCCTCTTGCCGTACTTCAGTTCCAGGGCCGCCACGACCGGGAAGAGGTTGGCGTTGCCGACGCGCTCGCCGTAGCCGTTCGCGGTGCACTGCACGTGGGTCGCGCCCGCGTCCACGGCGGCGAGGGTGTTGGCGACCGCGCAGCCGGTGTCGTCCTGGGCGTGGATGCCGAGCCGGGCGCCGGTGTCGGCGAGGACCGTGGAGACCACGGCCTGGATCTGCGCCGGGAGCATGCCGCCGTTGGTGTCGCACAGCACGACGACGTCGGCGCCGGCCTGCGCGGCGGTCCGTACGACGGCCTTGGCGTACTCGGGGTTGGCGCGGTAGCCGTCGAAGAAGTGCTCGCAGTCGACGAAGACCCGGCGGCCCTGGGAGCACAGGTGGGACACCGTGTCGCGGACCATCTCCAGGTTCTCCTCCAGGGTGGTGCGCAGGGCGAGCTCGACGTGCCGGTCGTGCGCCTTGGCGACCAGCGTGATGACCTGCGCGCCCGACTCCAGGAGTGCCCTGACCTGCGGGTCCTCGGCGGCGGTCGCGCCGGCCCGGCGGGTGGCGCCGAAGGCGACGAGTCGGGCGTGCCGGAAGTCGATCTCCTGCCGCGCCCGGGCGAAGAACTCGGTGTCCCGCGGGTTCGCGCCGGGCCAGCCGCCCTCGATGAAGCCCACGCCGAAGTCGTCCAGGTGCCGGGCGATGGTCAGCTTGTCCGCGACGGTGAGGTTGATGCCCTCGCGCTGCGCGCCGTCGCGCAGGGTGGTGTCGAAGACGTGGAAGGAATCGTCGAGCTCGCTGGTTGCGGTCATGGTCTGAAGGCTCCTGTGAGGGATCTCGGTCTACCGGAATGACCGGCTCCACCGTCCCCATGGCCCCTCGCGCTTTCGCTCCCGGCTGCGGATGGGCCAGAAAAGCGAAAAACCCCTCGCGGGTGCGAGAGGTCTGCGCGCGGGTCGAGGACGACGGTGGCCGCCCGTACCTGGTCGTACGTGCGGTCACTGCGGACCGGCGCGCCTGCTGCCAATAATCGTGGCGAACGAGAGCACGGGGGCAGTCTGGCACACGTTGTCCCCGTGCTCGCCGTCCGTCTCAGGATGCGAGCGGTGCGCCGGCCGGCGCGGGGCCGGGCGCGGGCGGCGGTCCGGCCCGGGCCCGCCGCCGGGCACGGCCGGTGCCCGGCGGCGGACCGCCGGGCACGGTTCAGCCCAGGCGGTGCATCCAGCCGTGCTTGTCCTCGGCCGTGCCGCGCTGGATGTCGAGGAGGGCCTGGCGGAGCTTCAGGGTGACCTCGCCGGGCTCGCCGCCCGACTGCCGCCACTGGGCGCCCGCGCGCTTGACCGTGCCGACCGGCGTGATGACGGCCGCCGTGCCGCAGGCGAAGACCTCGGTCAGGGTGCCGTCCTGCGAGTCGCGCTGCCACTGGTCGGCGGAGATCCGGCCCTCCTCGGCCCGGTAGCCGAGGTCGCGGGCGACGGTCAGCAGGGAGTCGCGGGTGACGCCCTCCAGGATGGATCCGGTGAGCGTCGGCGTGACGATCCTGTCGCCGTACACGAAGTACAGGTTCATGCCGCCGAGCTCCTCGACCCACCGGTGCTCCACGGCGTCGAGGTAGCAGACCTGGTCGCAGCCCTGCCTGGCGGCCTCGGCCTGGGCGAGCAGGGAGGCCGCGTAGTTGCCGCCCGTCTTGGCGTCGCCCATGCCGCCGGGGACGGCGCGCACGCGGTCCTCGGAGACCCAGATGGAGACCGGCTTGACGCCGCCGGGGAAGTAGGCGCCGGCCGGGGAGGCGATGACCACGAAGAGGTACTCGTTGGCGGGCTTCACGCCCAGTCCGACCTCGGTGGCGATCATGAAGGGGCGCAGGTAGAGGGACTCCTCGCCGCCGTGCGCCGGCACCCACGCCTTGTCCTGCCGCACCAGCGCGCCGCACGCCTCGATGAACGTCTCGACCGGCAGCTCGGGCATCGCCAGGCGGCGGGCGGAGCTCCGGAAGCGCTCGGCGTTCTTCTCCGGGCGGAAGATGGCGACCGAGCCGTCGGGCTGGCGGTAGGCCTTGAGGCCCTCGAAGATCTCCTGCGCGTAGTGCAGGACCGTGGTGGCCGGGTCGAGGGAGAGCGGCGCGTACGGCACGAGCTGGCCGTCGTGCCAGCCGCGGCCCTCGGTCCACCTGATCGTCACCATGTGGTCGGTGAAGTGGCGGCCGAACCCGGGGTTGGCCAGGATCGCCTCGCGCTCGGCGTCGGCGAGCGGGCTGGCGGAGGGCTTGAGCTCGATCGTGGGCGTCGTCATGGGTTGATGTCCTTCACCGGTTGTAGTGACGGGCCGCGTTCACGCCCGTACGGCCGGTGGCCGGTGCTGGGACGTCCGAGCATTCCCTCTGTCGGCGGCTCCGCGTTCGATTATCGCAAGCGGAGGCCGTGGAAGAAATCGGGGTGAATGCGGCCCGGGGGTCGATGGTGGCACCCGGCGGGGACAGGGGGAAGCCGCCGGGCGCGGAAGGGGCCCGGCGGCTTCGTGGGTGACAGGAGAAGCGCGGCGGGTCAGCCGGCTACTCGTACGGCGAGCGCGTCGCCGATCTCGGAGGTGCTGCGGGCGGGCCGGCCGACCCGCTCGGCGAGGTCGGCGGCGACCGCGTCCTCGATCCGGGCGGCCTCGGCCTCGTGGCCGAGGTGGCGCAGCAGCAGGGCGACGGACAGGACCGTGGCGGTGGGGTCGGCCTTGCCCTGGCCGGCGATGTCGGGGGCCGAGCCGTGGACGGGCTCGAACATCGAGGGGAACTCGCCGGACGGGTTGATGTTCCCGCTCGCGGCGACGCCGATGCCGCCGGAGACGGCCGCGGCGAGGTCGGTGATGATGTCGCCGAAGAGGTTGTCGGTGACGATCACGTCGAAGCGCTCGGGCTGGGTGACGAGGTAGATGGTCGCCGCGTCCACGTGCATGTACTCGGTGGTGACCTCCGGGTACTCCTCGGCGACCCTGGCGAAGACGTTCGTCCACAGGTGGCCCGCGAAGGTCAGCACGTTGTTCTTGTGGATCAGCGCCAGCTTCTTGCGCGGGCGGGCCTGGGCGCGGGCGAAGGCGTCGCGGACCACGCGCTCGACGCCGAAGGCCGTGTTGACCGAGACCTCGGTGGCGACCTCGTGGGGCGTGCCCTTGCGGATGGTGCCGCCGTTGCCGGTGTACGGGCCCTCGGTGCCCTCGCGGACCACCACGAAGTCGATGGACGGCGCACCCTTCAACGGCGTGTCCACCCCCGGCAGGAGCTTGGACGGGCGCAGGTTGACGTGGTGGTCGAAGGCGAAGCGGAGCTTGAGCAGGAAGCCGCGCTCCAGGACGCCGGAGGGGACGCTCGGGTCGCCGATCGCGCCGAGCAGGATGGCGTCGTGCCGCTTCAGGGCGTCGAGGTCGGCGTCGGTGAGGGTCTCGCCGGTGGCGTGGTAGCGCCGGGCGCCGAAGTCGTACTCCTTGGTCTCCAGCTTCACATCCTGCGGGAGGACGGCGGAGAGGACCTTCAGGCCTTCGGCCACGACCTCCTGGCCGATGCCGTCACCGGGGATCACTGCGAGATTGAGGCTGCGAGACATGCCGGGCACCCTACTCCTCGTCCCATGGAATGACACACACTGTCCGCGATGCGGACATGCGGTGACAGGGCGGCGCGCCGGGGCGTCGGCTGCCGTTCACCCGTGGGTGGGGCGGCTGTTGGCCTGTGCTGGGAAGTTCCCTGCCATGGAGATCCCCGACTTCGGCATCCCGCCCCGGCTCGCGCAGCGGATGAGCATGGCGGAGCAGCACGAGTACCTGCGGACGCGACTGTCCCGGCGCCGCGCGCTGGTGACGGCGGGGGCGGTGGCGGGCGGACTGCTCACCGGGTGTTCGGGAGCGGCCGGTGCGGACCGGCCCGCACCGGCCACCTCGAAGGCCCCGGGCTCGGCCGTCATCCCCTTCGGACGCCATCTCGCCTTCGGCGCCGACCCGAAGACGCAGATGCGCGTCTCCTGGCAGGTGCCGCTCGCGGTGCGCGCGCCGTTCGTGCGGGTCGGCCTGCGCCCCGACGACCTGGGGGCCAAGGTGGCGGCGGAGCTGCGCGACCTGCACACGCCGGGGGTGCGGGGGGTGCGGCCGGCGGTCGAGCAGTACTACCTGCACGCGGCCCTGGACGGCCTGCGGCCGGGCACGACCTACTACTACGGCGTCGGCCACGAGGGTTTCGACCCGGCCTCGCCCGGGCGCCGGCCGACGGTGCACTCCTTCCGCACGGCACCCGCGGCGCCGCCGGAGCGGTTCGTGTTCACCGCCTTCGGCGACCAGGGAGTCAGCGGGGACGCGGCGGCCAACAACCCCGTGCTGCTGCGCCAGAACCCCGCCTTCCACCTCCACGCCGGCGACATCTGCTACGCGAACCCGACGGGCCGGGGCAAGGACTCGGACGCGTTCGACGCCACGCAGTGGGACCTGTTCCTGAAGCAGACCGAACCGGTGGCCGGGTCGGTGCCGTGGATGGTGACGACCGGCAACCACGACATGGAGGCCTGGTACTCGCCGGACGGCTACGGCGGCCAGCTGGCCCGCTTCTCGCTCCCGGACAGCGGCTTCGACCCGCGCACGGCACCGGGCGTGTACGCGTTCACGTACGGCAACGTCGGCGTGGTCGCGCTGGACGCCAACGACGTGTCGTACGAGATCCCCGCCAACTTCGGCTACACGCAGGGGAGGCAGACCCGGTGGCTGGACCGCACGCTCGGCGAGCTGCGGGCGGCGCGGGACGTCGACTTCGTGGTCGTCTTCTTCCACCACTGCGCGTACTCCACGTCGACGCACGCCTCCGACGGCGGGGTGCGCGCCGAGTGGGTGCCGCTGTTCGCCCGGCACCAGGTGGACCTGGTGATCAACGGGCACAACCACGTCTACGAGCGGACCGACGCCGTCAGGAACGGCGAGGTCGGCAGGCCGGTGCCGATCGGCGGGTCGACGGACCCGCGGCGGGACGGGATCGTGTACGTCACCGCCGGCGGGGGCGGCAAGACCCTCTACGGCTTCCCCGCGGGCGTGCGGGACAGCTACGAGGGACACGTCAGGGACCGCGAGTCGGTCGCGTCCTTCCGGTGGACGCGGTCCAGGGACCGCAGGGACGAGACCGTGGGGTGGTCGCGGGTGCGCTACACCGGCTTCTCGTTCCTCGCGGTGGAGGCGGTGAGCGGTGCGGCTCCGCGGCTGGAGGTGTCGGCGCTGGCGCAGAGCGGCGAGCGGATCGACCACTTCGAGGTGCGGCGCGGCGGGTGAGGCCGGGCCGCACCCCGAAGCGCGGGTGCGGCTCCCGGTACGGGGCGGCTCAGTGGCCGGTCGAGCCGCCGTTGTCCCGGCGGTCGAGGGCGCGCTGGAGGGCGGCGGCGGCGTTCTTGCGGTCGGACTCACTCGTACGGGAGGCGTGGCGCACGCGGCGGCGGACGGTCGTCTCGGCCATGGGAGATCGGCTCCTTCGAGGAAAGGGAGGTGCGAGACTCCCCCACCGCCTCATGGGCGTGGGCGGGGCCCCCAGATGGGGCGGGGAGCGGTGCCGCAGGGGTTGCCTGCACGGGGCCCGGCTCACGACCGCCAGTCGCTGGGTCGGCGAGACGTTCGGCTCCTACAAACGTAGGCGAGGAGAAGGCATCTGTCTCCACAATTACTCGGACTTCCTACTATCTGAGACGGCGCGGTGGCCCCCACCGGCCTGGCCTGCGGTGACGCCTAGAGCACGTCGCCGTCCCGCCAGTCGAAGACCAGCTCGTCGCCGGCTCCGGGGGGCGCGGGCCACAGGTAGGTGGAGCCCTCCTCCTCCGGCAGCCGCACCACCCCGTCCGGGCCGAGCGCGAGGACGCGCCCGTCCCACGCCCGCCAGCCCCGCGCCTCGTACAGCCGGGCGCCCTCGTCGCTCGCGGAGAGCGCCCCGAACGCGTAGGCCCGGGTGATGATCCCTTCCAGGGCGTCCATGACCCGGCCGCCCAGCCCGGTGCGCCGCGCGTCGAGCCGGACGGCGACGCCCTCGACGTATCCGGTCCGCAGCCAGCGGCCCCCGTGCCGTACGCGCCGCATGACCACGGCGCCGTGCGCGGCGAGCCCGCGTCCGTCGTCCACCAGGGCGTGCACGCCGCCCAGGGTGTGGTCCCAGTCGTCGTCGGAGAAGTCGCCGTCGAAGGCGTCGTGCAACAGGCCGCGGACGGCGCGGAGTTCCGCCGGGGTGAGGTCCGCGGTGTGGGCCGTGCGCAGTCGGGTGGTCATCGCCCCAGTATGCGAGCAGGATGGAAAGGTCCGGCTTTCGGAGGGAGACCCGATGTCGGCGCAGCGGCCCCGCGTGCAGGTGATCACCCAGCACCGTTTCGGCGGACCGGACGTGCTGGAGACCGAGGAGCGCCCGTGCCCCGGGCCCGCTGCCGGCGAGGTCCTGGTCCGGGTCCGCGCGGCGAGCGTCAACCCGGCGGACTGGCTGGCGCGTTCGGGGGCGGTGCCGCGGTACGGGGAGCCGCCGTTCACGGCCGGGCAGGACGTGTCCGGGGAGGTGGTGGAGGCCGGGGCGGGCGTCACCCGGTTCCGGCCCGGCGACGAGGTCTTCGGCCGGATCGACGGCGGCGGCCACGCCACGTACGTCGCGGCGCCCGCCGGGCGCTTCGCCGCCAAGCCGCACGGGCTGGACCACGTGCACGCCGCCGCCGCGCCGACCGCGGCGCTGCTCGCCTGGCAGGCCCTGGTCGAGACCGCCCGGGTCGGCCCGGGCAGCCGCGTCCTGATCGACGCGGCGGCGGGCGGCGCGGGGCACGTGGCGGTCCAGCTGGCCAAGGCGCAGGGCGCGTACGTCGTCGGGACCGCCCGTGCCGACGACCACGGCTTCGTGCGGGACCTGGGCGCCGACGCGTTCGTCGACGACACGGCCGCCGACCTCGCCGGGACCGTCCACGGCCTCGACGCGGCCCTCGACCTGGTCGGCGGCGACCACGGTCCCCGCGCCCTCGGCACCCTGCACCCGGGCGGCCTGCTGCTCTGCGCCGTACCGGCCGACCCGGGCCTGGCGCCCGAGGACGCGGAGGCCCGCGGCGTACGGTGCGCGGTCGTGGAGGCGGACGCCCCGGACGAGCGCCTGACACGGGTCGCCGGCCTCCTCGCCGACCAGCGGATCCGCGTCCACGTGGCGGCGACGCCGCCGTTCACGGACGCCGCCAGGGCCCACGAGCTGGGCGAGACGGGACGCGCGCGGGGCGCCGTCGTGCTCGTCCCGGCCAACTGACCGGCCCCGGCCGCGTGCGCGCGCCTTCGGCGAACTCGCCGCGGCCACCGCGGGGAGCCCGCCCGGCGACCGGGCCCCGGACACGCCGACGGGCCGGGCCTGCGCGGCCCGGCCCGTCGGCGTCGCGAGGGCTCAGCCCATGTGCGGGTACGTGTAGTCCGTCGGCGGGACCAGCGTCTCCTTGATCGCGCGGGTCAGGGTCCAGCGCTGCAGGTTCTGCGGGGCACCGGCCTTGTCGTTGGTGCCGGAGGCACGGCCGCCGCCGAAGGGCTGCTGGCCGACCACCGCGCCGGTCGACTTGTCGTTGATGTAGAAGTTGCCGGCCGCGTAGCGCAGCCTGTCGGCCGTGTGGGCGGCGGCGGCGCGGTCGTTGGCGATGACCGAGCCGGTCAGGGCGTAGTCCGAGACCGACTCCATCTGGGTCAGCATCTCGTCGTACTTGTCGTCCTCGTAGACGTGCACCGCGAGGATCGGGCCGAAGTACTCGGTGCGGAACACCTCGTTCTCCGGGTCGGTGCACTCGATGACGGTCGGGCGCACGAACCAGCCGACCGAGTCGTCGTAGGTGCCGCCCGCGACGATCGTGCAGGCCGGGTCCTGCCGGGCGCGGTCGATGGCGGCCTTGTTCTTGGCGAAGGCGCGCTCGTCGATGACGGCGCCGATGAAGTTGGACAGGTCGGTGACGTCGCCCATCTTGATGCCGTCGACCTCGGCGGCGAACTCCTCCTTGAAGCCGGAGTTCCAGATGGAGGCCGGGATGTACGCCCGGGAGGTCGCCGAGCACTTCTGGCCCTGGTACTCGAAGGCACCGCGGGTCAGGGCGGTCTTCAGCACCGCGCGGTCGGCCGACGGGTGGGCGACGACGAAGTCCTTGCCGCCGGTCTCGCCGACCAGGCGCGGGTAGGCGCGGTACTTCTCGATGTTGGCGCCGACCGTCTTCCACAGGTACTGGAAGGTCTTGGTCGAACCGGTGAAGTGGATGCCGGCCAGCTCCCGGTGGTTCAGGGCGACCTCGGAGACCTCGATGCCGTCGCCGGTGACGAGGTTGATGACGCCCTTGGGCAGACCGGCCTCCTCCAGCAGCTGCATCAGCAGCACGGCGGCGTGGGTCTGCGTCGGGGACGGCTTCCACACCACGACGTTGCCCATGAGGGCGGGCGCGGTCGGCAGGTTGCCCGCGATCGCCGTGAAGTTGAACGGGGTGATCGCGTAGACGAAGCCCTCCAGCGGGCGGTGGTCGAGGCGGTTCCACACGCCCGGGGAGTTGGCCGGGGGCTGCTCGGCCAGGATCTGGCGGGCGTAGTGCACGTTGAAGCGCCAGAAGTCGACGAGCTCGCAGGGGGTGTCGATCTCGGCCTGCTGGGCGGTCTTGGACTGGCCGAGCATGGTGGAGGCGGCCATCGTCTCGCGCCAGGGGCCGGCCAGCAGCTCGGCGGCGCGCAGGAAGACCGCGGCACGGTCGTCGAAGGACAGCGCGCGCCAGGCGGGCGCGGCGGCCAGGGCCGCGTCGATGGCGTCCTGGGCGTCCTGCCGGGTGGCGTTGCGGTAGGTGCCGAGCACGGCCTTGTGGTTGTGCGGCTGGACGACCTGGAAGGCCTCGCCGCCGCCCATCCGCTTCTCGCCGCCGATCGTGCAGGGCAGGTCGATCGGGTTGTCGGCCAGCTCCTTGAGCCTGGCCTCCAGCCGGGCGCGCTCGGGCGAGCCGGGGGCGTAGCCGTGCACCGGCTCGTTGACGGGGGTGGGGACCTGGGTCACAGCGTCCATGGTGTCCGTAACTCCTTAGTGAGCGGTGGTTCGGGCTCAGCCCTTGGTGAGGATCGAGCGGGCGAAGAAGCGCAGGTTGGCGGGCTTCTCCGCGAGGCGGCGCATGAAGTAGCCGTACCAGTCGGTGCCGTAGGCGGTGTAGACGCGCATGCGGTGGCCCTCGGCGGCCAGCCGCAGGTGCTCCTCGGACCGGATGCCGTACAGCATCTGGAACTCGTACTCGTCGAGCTTGCGCCCCGCGCGGTGGGCGAGCTCCTGGGCGACGGCGATCAGGCGCGGGTCGTGGGACCCGATCATCGGGTAGCCCTCGCCGTCCATCAGGGTCCTCAGGATGCGGACGTACGCCTTGTCGATCTCGTGCTTGTCCTGGTACGCGACGGACGCGGGCTCCTTGTAGGCGCCCTTGACCAGGCGGACGCGGCTGCCGCTGTCGGCGAGGCGGCGGGCGTCGGCCTCGGTGCGGAAGAGGTAGGCCTGGATGACGCAGCCGGTCTGCGGGAAGTCCTTCCGCAGCTCCTCGTGGATGGCGAACATCGAGTCGAGGGTGGTGTGGTCCTCCGCGTCGAGGGTGACCGTGGTGCCGATCTCCGCGGCGGCCTCGACGACCGGGCGGACGTTGGCGAGGGCCAGCTCGTGGCCGCCGGCCAGGGCCTGCCCGAACATCGACAGTTTCACCGACATCTCGGCGCGGGTGCCGAGCTGAAGCGGCTTGAGCCGGTCGATCAGCTCCAGGTAGGCGTCGCGGGCGGCGGCGGCCTGCTCGGGGGTGGTGATGTCCTCGCCGACGACGTCCATCGTCAGCTCCAGGCCCTTGCCGGTGAGGTCCTGGATGATCGGCAGGACCTCGTCGACCGTCTCGCCGGGGATGAAGCGGTCGACGACCTGCCTGGTCCCCGGGGCCGCCGAGATCAGACGACGCATCCGGTCGCTGCGCGACGCGGCGAGAATCACGGGACCCAGCACGGGGCACCTCCACAGACACAAGCACCAGAAGGCCGACACCCGACCGTTCGGGTACGGCACGGAGAACCACCGTGAAACTTAAGGATCCCTCCGATCGTCGGCCATCGACAGCTGTCACGCATCCGTGCCACCGATCTCAGACAGGTGTATGAAGGCCGTGCGGTGGTGCGGGACAATGCCGGGGTGACGCCGGACGCTGCGCCTTTCAACTACGCGGGTGACTACCAGGAGCTGGTCGACGAGATCTCGGCGCTGCTCGGCGCGCCCGCGACCCTGGAGAACCGCGACTTCGAGCTGATCGCCTTCGGCGCGTACGACAGCGAGGGCGACCTCGACCCGTCCGCGCTGGACCCGGTGCGCACCCGCTCGATCCTCACCCGCCGCTCGACGGCGGCCGTCCGGGCCTGGTTCGAGGGCTTCGGGATCACCCGGGCCACCGGCCCGGTCCGCATCCCGCCCTCGCCGGAGGCCGGGGTGTACCGGGGCCGCGTCTGCCTGCCGGTGCGCCACCGGGGCGTCGTCCTCGGCTACGTCTGGCTGCTGGAGAGCGACCCGGGGCCGGGCGAGCCGCAGCTGGCCGCCGCCATGCGGGTCACGGCCCGGATCGGCGCGCTGCTGGCGAACGAGGCACAGCACGGCGCCGACCTCAGCAGGGAGCTGCGGGCGGTCCTGACCGCCGAGCGGGACTGGCGGCACGACATGGCGGTGGCGGAGCTGCGTACGGCGCTGGGCGCGCGCGCCGACGTCCTCCACACGGTGGTGTGCGTGGCCCCCTGGCCCTCGGCCGACCCCGACGACGCCCCCTCGGTCCGCACGGTGCCGGGGGCGACGGCGCTGTGCACGGTGCCCTGGGGCACCACCGAGCAGTGTCTGGCCCTGCTGCTGCGGCTGCGTTCGGCGGACGTCCTGACACCGGCGACGACGGCGGCCGCGCGGCTGCTGGAGCGGGCCCGCGGGACGGGGACGGCCTTTGCCGCCGGCCCCGGGTCCCGCGCCGGGGGAGCCGCGGGCACCGCCGCGCCGCCCGGCCCGGCCGCCGGGATCGCCGCCCCGCGCACCGGGCTCGCGGAGCTGGGCGCGGCCTGGCGGGAGGCCTCGGCGGCGGCCCGCGCGGCACGGGCCGAGCCGCGCCTCGGCCCGGTCGCCCAGTGGACGTCGATCGGCCCGTTCCGCCTGCTCACCGCCCTTCCCCCGGGCGCCGCCCACGACCCGGCCGTGGGCCCCCTCCTGTCCCCCGCCCACCGCGAACTCGCCCGCACCGCCGAGGTCTACCTGGACTGCGCCGGGCAGGCCGCCCGCACCGCCGCCGAGCTGGGCATCCACCGCCAGACCCTCTACTACCGCCTCTCCCGCGTGGAGAAGCTCACCGGCCTGGACCTGGACGACGGGGAGGACCGGCTGTTGCTGCACATGGCGCTCAAGGCCCGCGCGCTGTGACCCTGTCGCCGGGGCCGGGGGGTCACGGTGGGTCCTGCCGCCGCCGGGGCCGGGGGCCACGGCGGGTCCTGCCGCCGCCGGTGCCGCGGTTCGGGACGGTCGCCGCCGGCCCGGCCGCCCAGCGGGCCATGGGCGCGACCGCCTGGTGGACCTCACCCGGCACGTCCTGCCGTCGGCACGCGACCCGTGTGTCGCCTCCGGCGGGACCGAGGCCGTGCGCGGCCTGTCCTCGACCGCCGTGGCGACGGCAGGCGAACCGGGACCGTGGCCGTCGGCGAACCCGCCACCGCGCTCGACGAGGACCGCGTGACCAGGTGCCGCGGGGCCTCGCCGAGCAGCGCGAGGCGGCCGGCCCCGCCGTCGTCCTCGCCCTCGTCACCGCGTCCGGGACGACGGGACCGGCCCGCTCCACCGGGTGGCACCCGCAGTCCGTCCTCGGCCGAAGTCCCCTCGATGCGGCGCTGTGGCGCCTGCCGCCGCCGGTGTTCCCCGGTCTCGCCGCCCCGGTCCGCACGCGTCCCGTGCGGCGGGCGCGCCCGCGCGAACGCCGGGCGAGCCGATCGCCTCGGCTCGCCCGGCGTTCGCGTCGGACGGGTCAGACCAGGTTCACCGAGCGGGCGGAAGTGGCCCCGATCTCCGCGGCGAGCTCGGCCAGCACCCCGGAGGCCACCGTGTCGTCCACGGTCAGCACGGCCAGCGCCTCGCCGCCCACCGTCGCGCGGGCGACCTGCATGCCGGCGATGTTGATGCCCGCCTCGCCGAGGATGCGGCCGACGGTGCCGACGACACCCGGCCGGTCCTCGTACTTCAGCACCACCATGTGGTCGGCGAGCGCGAGGTCGACGTCGTAGTCGCCGACCGCGACGATCTTCTGCAGGTGCTTGGGGCCGGCGAGCGTGCCGGAGACCGACACCTCCTCGCCGTCCGCGAGCGTGCCGCGCACGGTGACGACGTTGCGGTGGTCGGGCGACTCCGAGCTGGTGGTCAGCCGCACCTCGACACCGCGCTCCTGGGCGAACAGCGGGGCGTTGACGTACGACACCGTCTCGTCGACGACGTCCTCGAAGACGCCCTTGAGGGCGGACAGCTCCAGCACCTTCACGTCGTGCTGGGTGATCTCGCCGTACACCTCGACGTCGAGGCGGACCGCGACCTCGCCGGCGAGCGCGGTGAAGATCCGGCCGAGGCGCTCGGCCAGCGGCAGGCCCGGCTTGACGTCCTCGGCGATGACACCGCCCTGGACGTTGACCGCGTCCGGCACGAGCTCACCGGCGAGGGCGAGCCGCACCGACCTGGCGACGGCGATGCCGGCCTTCTCCTGCGCCTCGTCGGTGGAGGCGCCGAGGTGCGGGGTGCACACCACCTGGTCGAACTCGAACAGCGGCGAGTCCGTGCACGGCTCCTTGGCGTACACGTCGAGACCGGCGCCGGCCACCCGGCCCTCCTTGAGGGCGGAGTACAGCGCCTCCTCGTCGACGATGCCGCCGCGCGCGGCGTTGACGATGCGCACGCTCGGCTTGACCTTGCGCAGCGCCTCCTCGCCGATCAGGCCCAGCGTCTCGGGGGTCTTGGGCAGGTGGACGGTGATGAAGTCGGAGACCTCCAGCAGCTCGTCCAGCGACAGCACCTTCACGCCCATCTGCGCGGCGCGCGCGGGCTGCACGTAGGGGTCGTAGGCGACGACCTTCATGCCGAAGGCGGACATGCGCTGTGCGACGAGGGCGCCGATCCGGCCCAGACCCACGACACCCAGGGTCTTCTCGGCCAGTTCGACGCCCGTGTACTTGCTGCGCTTCCACTCGCCGTTCTTCAGTGCCGCGTTGGCCTGCGGGATGTTGCGGGCGGTGGCGAGGATCAGACCGCAGGCGAGCTCGGCGGCGGTCACGATGTTCGAGGTGGGGGCGTTGACGACCATCACGCCGGCCTTGGTGGCGGCGGAGACGTCGACGTTGTCCAGGCCGACGCCGGCTCGCGCGACGACCTTGAGCCTGTTGGCGGCGGCGATCGCCTCGGCGTCGACCTTGGTGGCCGAACGGATCAGGATCGCGTCCACGTCGGCGATGGCCGGGAGCAGTTCGGCCCGGTCCGCCCCGTTGCAGTGGCGGATCTCGAAGTCCGGCCCGAGTGCGTCGACGGTGGCGGGTGACAGCTCTTCGGCGATGAGTACGACGGGTTTCGAGCTCACGTGAGTCCTCGCATGTCCGTTGCGGACGGCCGTCCCGACGGCCGCAGGCGGTGCAGGGGTGGTGGCCGCGTGGAAGACGCACGACGCTGTGGGCCTGACGCGTATGTTGTGCAGCAGTGTAGTGGCGCGGCGCGGATCGTCTCACGCCTCCGCGGAAGGATCACCCGTCCGTGGCCGGACGGGGTGGACGACGCCGTCCTGCCAGGCGTTACCCGGGGTTCGCCGAAGGGGCCGGAGCGGTGCGCTCCGGCCCCTTCGGGCGGGAGGCCTACGCCTCCTCGTCGACCCAGCTCATGAGCTTGCGCAGCTCCTTGCCGGTGGTCTCCAGCAGGTGCTCGGAGTCCTGCTGCTTGTACTCCTCGTACTTCTTCAGGCCGCCGTGGTACTCGTCCATCCACTGCCGCGCGAAGGAGCCGTCCTGGATCTCGGCGAGGACCTTCTTCATCTCGGCCTTGGTGGCGTCGGTGATGATCCGCGGGCCGGTGACGTAGTCGCCCCACTCGGCGGTCTCGGAGATCGACCAGCGCATCTTCTCCAGGCCGCCCTCGTACATGAGGTCCACGATCAGCTTCAGCTCGTGCAGGCACTCGAAGTAGGCGATCTCCGGCTGGTAGCCGGCCTCGGTCAGCGTCTCGAAGCCCGCCTTGACCAGCGCGGCCGTGCCGCCGCACAGCACGGCCTGCTCGCCGAAGAGGTCGGTCTCGGTCTCCTCGGTGAAGGTCGTCCTGATGACGCCGGCGCGGGTGCCGCCGATGCCCTTGGCGTACGACAGGGCCAGGGCGAAGGCGCTTCCGGTGGCGTCCTGCTCGACGGCGGCGATGCAGGGCACGCCGCGGCCCTCCTCGTACTGACGGCGCACCAGGTGGCCCGGGCCCTTCGGGGCGACCATGCAGACGTCCACGCCGGCCGGGGGCTTGATGAAGCCGAAGCGGATGTTGAAGCCGTGGCCGAAGAAGAGGGCGTCGCCGTCGTTCAGGTGGGGGGCGATGTGCTCCTCGTAGACCTGGGCCTGGATCGGGTCCGGGACGAGGATCATGATGACGTCGGCCTCGGCGGCGGCCTCGGACGGGGTCACCACGCGCAGGCCCTGCTCCTCGGCCTTGGCCTTGGACTTGGAGCCCTCGTGCAGGCCGACGCGCACGTCGACGCCCGAGTCGCGCAGCGACAGGGCGTGGGCGTGGCCCTGGCTGCCGTAACCGATGACCGCGACCTTGCGGCCCTGGATGATGGACAGGTCGGCGTCGGCGTCGTAGAACAGCTCGGCCACTTTGGGTTCTCTCCTTGGGTGCAGGTGTTGCGTCCCACCGTATGACGGCGGGCGGAAGGCGGGGTTCGGGGTCTCGGTATCCGGGCGGCCGGCGTCGCCCGGCCGCCCGGATCCGTCGTCACGCCGACCGGTCGAGGGCGCGCAGCGACCGGTCCGTGATCGAGCGGGCGCCGCGGCCGATCGCGATCGTGCCGGACTGGACGAGTTCCTTGATGCCGTACGGCTCCAGCATCCTGAGCATCGCGGACAGCTTGTCGCCGGAGCCGGTGGCCTCGATGGTCACGGCCTCCGGGGAGACGTCGACCGTCTTGGCGCGGAACAGCTGGACGATCTCGACGATCTGGCCGCGCGTCTCGTTGTCGGCGCGCACCTTCACCAGGACGAGTTCGCGCTGCACGGCCTGCGACGGCTCCAGCTCGACGATCTTCAGCACGTTGACGAGCTTGTTGAGCTGCTTCGTCACCTGCTCCAGCGGCAGGTCCTCGACGTTCACCACGATGGTGATGCGGGAGATGTCGGGGTGTTCGGTGACGCCGACCGCGAGCGAGTCGATGTTGAAGCCGCGGCGGGAGAACAGGGCGGCGATCCGGGCGAGGATGCCCGGCGTGTTCTCCACCAGGACGGAGAGCGTGTGCTTGGACATGGGTCTCGTTCCTTTTCCTACGGCTCTCAGTCGTCTTCGTTGTCGCCGAAGTCGGGGCGGACGTCGCGGGCGGCCATGATCTCGTCGTTGGAGGTGCCGGCGGCGACCATCGGCCAGACCATCGCGTCCTCGTGGACGATGAAGTCGACGACGACCGGGCGGTCGTTGACGGCGTTCGCCTCCTCGATCACCTTGTCGAGGTCGGCCGGGTCCTCGCAGCGGATGGCGTAGCAGCCCATGGCCTCCGACAGCTTCACGAAGTCGGGGACGCGGGTGCCGGCGCTCGGCGACCTGCCGTCGGCCTCGGGGCCGGAGTGCAGCACGGTGTTGGAGTAGCGCTGGTTGTAGAAGAGGGTCTGCCACTGGCGGACCATCCCGAGGGCGCCGTTGTTGATGACGGCGACCTTGATCGGGATGTTGTTCAGGGCGCAGGTGGTGAGCTCCTGGTTGGTCATCTGGAAGCAGCCGTCGCCGTCGATCGCCCAGACCGTGCGGTCCGGGGCGCCGGCCTTGGCCCCCATCGCGGCCGGGACCGCGTAGCCCATCGTCCCCGCGCCGCCGGAGTTGAGCCAGGTGGCGGGCCTGTCGTACTGGATGAAGTGCGCGGCCCACATCTGGTGCTGGCCGACGCCCGCGGCGAAGACCGTGCCCTCGGGGGCGAGCCGGCCGATGCGCTCGATGACCTGCTGGGGGGAGAGGGAGCCGTCCGCGGGCTGGTCGTAGCCGAGCGGGTAGGTGTCGCGCCAGCGGTTGAGGTCGTTCCACCAGGCGGTGTAGTCGCCCCGGTGGCCCTCGCTGTGCTCCTTCTGCACGGCCTGGATCAGGTCGGCGATGACCTCGCGGGCGTCCCCGACGATCGGCACGTCGGCGGCGCGGTTCTTGCCGATCTCGGCCGGGTCGATGTCGGCGTGGACGATCTTGGCGTAGGGGGCGAAGCTGTCCAGCTTGCCGGTGACGCGGTCGTCGAAGCGGGCTCCGAGGGCGACGATCAGGTCGGCCTTCTGCAGCGCGGTGACGGCGGTGACCGACCCGTGCATGCCCGGCATCCCCACGTGCAGCGGGTGGCTGTCGGGGAACGCGCCGAGCGCCATCAGGGTGGTGGTGACGGGCGCTCCGGTGAGCTCGGCGAGGACCTTCAGCTCCGCGGTGGCACCGGCTTTCAGGACACCGCCGCCGACGTACAGCACGGGCCGCCGGGCGGAGGTGATCAGCTTGGCGGCCTCGCGGATCTGCTTGGCGTGCGGCTTGGTCACCGGGCGGTAGCCGGGCAGGTCCATGGTGGGCGGCCACGAGAAGGTGGTCCGCGCCTGCAGGGCGTCCTTGGCGATGTCGACCAGGACCGGGCCCGGGCGGCCGGTGGAGGCGATGTGGAACGCCTCGGCGATCACCCGCGGGATGTCCTCGGCCTTGGTGACCAGGAAGTTGTGCTTGGTGATCGGCATGGTGATGCCGACGATGTCCGCCTCCTGGAAGGCGTCCGTGCCGATCGACGCGGAGGCGACCTGGCCGGTGATCGCCACCAGCGGCACGGAGTCCATGTGGGCGTTGGCGATCGGTGTGACGAGGTTGGTCGCGCCGGGGCCGGACGTCGCCATGCAGACCCCGACCTTGCCGGTGGCCAGGGCGTAGCCCTCGGCCGCGTGGCCGGCGCCCTGCTCGTGGCGGACCAGGACGTGGCGCACCCTGGTGGAGTCCATCAGCGGGTCGTACGCCGGGAGGATCGCACCGCCGGGAATGCCGAATACCGTGTCGGCGCCGACCTCCTCGAGAGAGCGGATGAGGGACTGCGCGCCCGTGACCTGCTCGGGGGCGGAGTGCTGTCCTGAGGATCGGGGCCGCGGCTGCGGGTGATGGGCCCCGGTGGCCTGCTCGGTCATCGGCATTCTCTTCTCGATGCTGAGGGTTTTTGCGAGGTTCGGGCGAAGTGCGGCTGCTGCCTGTGCAACAAAAAACCCCTCGTGCCGTAGGGCAAGCGAGGGGAGCGCGCCGGGTGGGGTCGCTGAGCGATCGAGGGCTCAGCGTCAGCCGACGCGCTTTCCAAGTACGAGAATTCGGGTGCGCATGGCACTGACCCTCCCCCCGGCACGCACTCACTGTCAAGTGGGTGGGACGGGAGTCTCATCATGTGAGCGGAGGGCCGTGCCACCACCGAAGACGGTGGAGACGTTCGTGCCGGTCACGCCTCCGGTGTACACCCGCGGGGAGCCGCCGGCGAACGCGGGTGCGACCGGTCCGTGCGGCACCGGGTAGCGGCCGGTGCCGAGCACCCGGCGCAGCCGGTACTCGTCCAGCGGCCCGGAGAAGGCCATGCCCTGCCCGTGCGTGCAGCCCATCGCGCGCAGCGCGACGACCTGCTCGGGCTGGTCCACCCCGTCGGCCACGGACTGCAGGCCCAGGTCGGCGGCGATGCGCAGCAGCCCACTGGTGATCTTGTGCAGCCGCGCGGACTCGACGACGCCCTCGACCAGGCTGCGGTCCAGTTTCAGCACGTCGACGGGGAGCCGCCGCAGCGCGACGATCGCCGCGCAGCCGCCGCCGAACCCGTCCAGCGCGATCCGGACGCCGACCCGCCTGAGGGCGTTCAGGCGGCGCTCCAGCTCGTCCAGGCCGGCCCGGGAGTCGGTGTCGGTCAGCTCGATGATCAGTGACCCGGGGGGCAGCCCGTGCCGGGTCAGCAGCGCCTCGATCGAGCCGAGCGGCATCGACCGGTCCAGCAGCCCGCGCGCGCTCGTCCGTACGGCCACCGGCACGGACAGGCCCGCCGCGTGCCGCTCGGCGGCCTGCTCCACGGCCTCCTCCAGCGCCCACCGGCCCAGCTCGGCGGTCTTGTCGCCACCCTCGGCCACCCGCAGGAACTCCGCCGGCGTGAAGAGCACCCCTTGCGAGGAGCGCCAGCGCGCCTGCGCGCAGACCGACGAGATCCGGCCGTCCTCCAGGCACACCACCGGCTGGTGCAGCAGCGCGAACTCGCCGTCGTGCAGCGCGGCCCGCAGGCGCGTGGCCAGCTCCGCCTTGCGTACGACGTCCTGCTGCATCTGCGGCTTGTACAGCTCGACGCGCCCCTTGCCGCCCGCCTTGGCGCGGTACATGGCGAGATCGGCGTTGCGCAGCAGTTCTCCCGCGCCGAGGCCCGGCTCGGCGAAGGCGACGCCGATGGAGGCGTTGACGCGGACATCGTTGCCGTCGATGAGGTACGGCTGTGACAGCGTTGCCCTGAGGCGGTCGGCGAGCTCCAGGATGTGCCGTTCGCGGGCGGACCGGTCGCGGGTGTTGTCCCCGACGATCAGGGCCGCGAACTCGTCGCCGCCCAGCCGGGAGGCGGTGTCGCCCTGCCGGACCGCGTCCTGGAGCCTGCGGGCGGCCTGGACGAGCAGTTCGTCCCCGGCCTGGTGCCCGATCGTGTCGTTGACGGCCTTGAAGCCGTCGAGGTCGATGAAGAGCACGGCCGTGTTGCGCAGGGCGAGCCCCCGGTCGGAGGCGCGCCGGCCGGACAGCGCCTGCTGGACGCGCTTGGTGAACAGGGCGCGGTTGGGCAGGTCGGTGAGCGGGTCGTGCTCGGCGTTGTGCTGCAGCTGTGCCTGCAACCGCACCCTTTCGGTCACGTCCCGGCTGTTGAAGATGAGGCCGCCGTGGTGGCGGTTGACGGTCGACTCGACGTTCAGCCAGCCGCCGTTGCCGGACCGGAAGCGGCACTCGATGCGGGTGGTGGGTTCCTCGGCCGGGTCGGCGGCCAGGAAGCGGCGCACCTCGTGCACGACGCAGCCCAGGTCCTCCGGGTGGATGAGATGGGCCAGTTCCGTACCCACCAGCTCCTCCGCGGAGCGGCCGTACACACCGGCGGCGGCCGGGGAGACGTACCGGAGGATGCCGCTGGGCGCCGCGATCATGATGACGTCGCTGGAGCCCTGCACCAGGGAGCGGAAGTGGTTCTCCTTCTGCGCCAGTTCCTGGGTGAGGGTGATGTTGTCGAGCAGCATGATCCCCTGCCGCACGACGAGCGCGAGCACCACCGTGCCGCCGGTGATCAGCACCACGCGGTCGACGCTGCGGCCGTTGAGGACGTTGTAGAGGATCCCCAGCGTGCACACGGCGGCCGCGAGGTACGGCGTGAGGGCGGCGAGGGAGCCCGCGATCGGCCGGGTCGTCGGGCAGCGGCTCTGCTCGCCTCCCGGCACCGGCGGGTGCGGGTGAGGTCCGCTGCGCTGCCCGGGGATGTGCTCGTGGACCACGCGCGTGCGCCCCTCGTCCTCCGGCTGCCCGCTCCGGGGCGCGGCCCAGGGGGCGTACGCCAGGAGCAGCGAGCCCGCGAACCAGCCCGCGTCCAGCAGCTGCCCGGAACGGTAGGTGTCGTGCATCAGCGGCGAGGTGAACAGCGCGTCGCACATCACGGTCAGCGCGAGGGCGCCGATCGCGGTGTTGACCGCGGAGCGGTTCACCGCCGAACGCCGGAAGTGCAGCGCGAGCACCATGCTGACCAGGGCGATGTCGAGCAGCGGGTACGCCAGCGACAGCGCGGTGTGCGCCACGCCCGGTCCCTCGGACTTCGCGGCCTGGGCGAGCGCCAGGCTCCACGCCAGGGTGAGCAGCGAGCCGCCGATCAGCCAGGCGTCCAGTGTCAGGCACACCCAGCCGGCCCTGTTCACGGGCCGCTTGGCGAGCACCAGGAGCCCCACGATGGCGGGCGGCGCGAAGCACAGGAAGAACAGGTCGGCGTAGGAGGGGCTGGGCACGGTCCGTCCCAGGACGACCTCGTACCATCCCCAGACCAGGTTGCCCAGGGCCGCCATCGTCGAGGAGAGCCCGAACAGCAGCCAGGCGGACCGGAAGCGGACGCGGCGGTTCCGGGCGTAGAGGAAGCAGGACACCGCGGCGGCGCCCGCCGCGGCGCTCAGTCCGAAGTCGCCCATGACCAGCGCGAGACGCTCCGAGCCCCAGCCGACCGCGGCACCGACGGCGTAGGCCGCGCAGGCCAGGATCAGGAAGAGCTGGGGGACCGGGCCCGGCCGGTGGCCGGCGACCGGCGGACAAGGCAGCAACGCCCCCGCCGAAGGCTGTCGTCGCAGCGTTCCGTCGAGGGTCGGCGTGGAAGAGGGGGCGCTCACCGTGTCCTCCCGGTCCGCGTCGCTCCCACGTCCCGTGGGTCCCGGTGCACCGGTCGGGCATGCCCCCCGCGGTCGCCGGGCCTGTGGTGGTGATGGCTGTGGGCGGTGTGACGGCCACGGTGATGGGTGTGGTGGCCGTCGTGCCGACCGCGTCTGCGCGCGGCCGTCCGCCAGGGTCGCAGCCGGTGGCTCCGCCGCGTCGGATCGCTCGTCCATAGACCGTGCATCGCCCGTCGCCCCCCTCACAGTCTGAAGTCCATCCCCGGCGCCGAACGGTGCACGGCGCAGCCCCTGTCGGGACGATACACCAGTCTCGTCACTCAGGGACATAGGTTCTCTACTCTCCGTAACGATCAATTGGTGTGCGAGTACCCACCGCGCCCGGAAGGTCGCGGACGGTACTCGCATCGGGCTAGGCGCTGGTGGCGCCCGTCGTCAGGATCACGTTCCGCAGCGGCTCCCGGTTCACGAAACGGTTCAACTGACCGACCAGCAGCCGCTTGGCGCGCGGCAGGAAGGCCGAGGTGGGTCCGCCGACGTGCGGACTGACGAGCACGCCCGGCGCACGCCACAGGGGGTGTTCGCGCGGCAGCGGCTCCGGATCGGTGACGTCCAGGGCCGCGGTGATGCGGCCGCTCTCCACCTCCGTGAGCAGGGCCTTGGTGTCCACGACGGGGCCCCGGGCGACGTTCACCAGCAGCGCGCCGTCCTTCATCCGCGCCAGGAAGCCGGCGTCCACCAGGCCACGCGTGTCCTCGGTGAGCGGTGTGGACAGGACGACGACGTCCGCCTCCGGGAGGAGGGAGGGCAGTTCGGTGAGCGGGTGCACCGGCCCGCGCGCCGTGGTGCGCTCGGAGCGCGCGACGCGCGCCACCTGCGCCACCTCGAAGGGTACGAGCCGGTCCTCGATCGCCGCGCCGATCGAGCCGTACCCCACGATGAGCACGTTCCTGTCGGCCAGCGCGGGCCGGAACCCGCCCAGCCACTCCCCCCGTTCCTGGGCGCGGACGAAGTCCGGGATGCCGCGCAGCGACGCCAGGATCAGCGCGAGCGTGAGCTCCGCGGTGCTGGCCTCGTGCACCCCGCGCGCGTTGCACAGCACCACGCCCGGACGCAGGTGCCGCAGTCCGGGCTCCACGTGGTCGGTGCCGGCCGACAGCGTCTGCACGACCCGCACGGAGCTCATCCCGGGCAGGGGGCGGACGCACACCGGGCCGGGCTTCATGTAGGGGACGACGTAGAAGGCGCAGTCGGCGGGGTCCGCGGGGAACTCCTCGGCGCCGTCCCAGAAGTGGTAGCGAGGTCCCCGGGGAAGGCCCTCGATCTCGTCCGGCGGTATGGGCAGCCACACGTCAGCAGTCATGGTCGGAGGCTATGTCAGGAGCGTGTGACGGCAGAGGTTAGGTTGGGGTGGCCGAAACAGGGGAAGGTCACGACCAGGTGGAGCGCAGGACGATCGGGGCGGCGGCACTCGCGGTGGGGGCCGTCGGACTCGGGTGCATGCCGATGAGCTGGGCGTACAGCACGTCGCGGCAGCGCGGCGAGGAGTCGCTCAGGGCGGTGCACCGGGCGCTCGACCTGGGCTCGACGCTGCTGGACACGGCCGACATGTACGGCCCGTTCACCAACGAGCTGCTGCTGGGGCGGGTGCTGAAGGAGCGACGGGCCGACGCCTTCGTGTCGACGAAGGTCGGTCTGCTGGTGGGCGACCAGCACATCGTGGCCAACGGCCGCCCCGGGTACGTCAGGCGGGCCTGCGACGCCTCCCTGCGCCGGCTGCAGACGGACGTCATCGACCTCTACCAGCTGCACCGGGCGGACCCGGAGGTGCCGGTCGAGGAGACCTGGGGCGCTATGGCGGAGCTCGTGCGGGCCGGGAAGGTGCGGGCGCTGGGGCTGTGCGCGGTGGGCGCGCGCTCGGCGCGCCGGCCGGGTGCGGGGCTGCACGACGCGACGATCCGGCAGCTGGAGCGGGTGCAGCAGGTCTTCCCGGTCAGCGCGGTGCAGGCGGAGCTGTCGGTGTGGTCGCCGGAGGCCCTGGAGACGCTGCTGCCCTGGTGCGAGGCCCGCGGCATCGGCTTCCTGGCCGCGATGCCGCTCGGCAACGGCTTCCTCACCGGCACGCTCACGCCCGGCCAGGGCTTCGAGGCGGACGACCTGCGGGCCCGGCACCCCCGCTTCACGGCCGAGATGATGGCCGCGAACCAGCCGATCGTGGTGGGACTGCGCCGGATCGCGTCCCGGCACGGCGAGCACGTCACCCCGGCCCAGGTGGCACTGGCCTGGGTCCTGGCCCAGGGCCGCCACGTGATCCCGGTGCCGGGCGCCAAGCAGGAGCGATGGGTCACGGAGAACGCGTGCGCGGCGGGGCTGCGCCTGACGGCCGAGGACCTGCAGGAGGTGGCGGAACTGCCGCCGGCGCAGGGGTCGTGGGACTGAGGTCCCGGGGCGGGGGGCGGTCCGGGATCCGGTGACCGGGCACCCGGAGGGCGCGAGCGGTGTAAGACAGGTAGGACCCGCCACGTCGAAGGGACCACGATCGTGCAACGTCGAGCCGTGACGGCCGTACTGGCCGCCGCCACGCTCCTGCTGACGGCCGGCTGCTCCTCCGACGGAGGAGGATCGCCGGGCAGGGGCGACAGCGCCTCCCCGGGCCGTACGGCACCGCAGTCGCCCTCGCCCACCCGGCGGGCCGCCGAGCAGGCCCCGCCCGCCGAGGGGTCGGTGAAGGTGGTCCGCACGGTCGCCACGGGCCTGAGCACCCCCTGGGGCCTGGCCCCGCTGCCGGACGGCGACCTGCTCGTCGCCTCCCGGGACGACGGCACGGTCGTCCGTGTCGACGACCGCACGGGCCGCACGACCGAGCTGGGCGAGGTGCCGGGCGTGTCCCCGGCCGGCGAGGGCGGCCTGCTCGGCATCGCGCTCTCCCCCGACTACGCCTCCGACCACATGGTCTACGCGTACTTCACCTCCGCCTCGGACAACCGCGTCGTGCGCATGCTGTACGACGGGAAGAAGCCGTCCGGCGAGCAGCTGGGCGCGCCCGACACGGTCTTCAGGGGCATCCCCAAGGGCGTGATCCACAACGGCGGCCGGATCGCCTTCGGCCCGGACGGGATGCTGTACGTGGGCACGGGCGAGAGCGGCGAGACCGGTCTGTCCCAGGACCGGAAGTCCACGGGCGGCAAGATCCTGCGCCTGACCCCGGAGGGCGAGCCGGCGCCCGGCAACCCGTTCCCCGGCTCCCCCGTGTACTCCTACGGCCACCGCAACGTGCAGGGCCTGGCCTGGGACACCCGGCAGCGGCTGTTCGCCGCGGAGTTCGGCCAGAACACCTGGGACGAGCTGAACGCCGTCGAGCCGGGCGGCAACTACGGCTGGCCCGAGGCCGAGGGCAGGTCCGGCGACGCGCGGTTCCGCGACCCGGTCGCCCAGTGGAGCACGGACGAGGCCTCCCCCAGCGGCATCGCCTACGCCGAGGGTTCGATCTGGATGGCGGGCCTGCGCGGCGAGCGCCTGTGGCGCGTCCCGCTCCAGGGCACCCGGGCCTCGGCCGATCCGCAGTCCTTCCTGGAGGGCGAGTACGGCCGGCTGCGCACGGTGGTCCCGGCGGGCGGCGACAGGCTGTGGCTGACGACGAGCAACACGGACGGCCGGGGCGACCCGGGGGACGGCGACGACCGGATCCTGGAGGTGCGGGTGCGGTAGCCCGGGGGTCCGGGGGCGGTGACGCGGCAGCCCGGTGTCAGTCCGCGGCGGCCGCCGCCCCGGGCCCGGCGGCCCCGCCCGGCTCCGCGGCCCCGTCGGGCTCCCCGGACTGCTGGGCGGGGGGCCGTACGACGACCTTTCCGGACGCGAGGTCTATCGGCCCGCGTCCGGGGTCGCCGTCCCCGGTGTCCTCGCGGGTCAGCTCCAGCCGGTTCTGTTCGTCGCGGGTGTGCTTGCGGCCGGGTGCGAACAGTTCCTCGAAGACGTTGAACACAAGGCCTCCCTCGGCCGCGGCGTCCCCCACAGCGTAAGCCTCAGTCCGCCGTCCGGGAGGTGGGCGTCCCGGACGGGAACAGGCCCAGCCGGTGGGCCATCGCCGCCGCCTCGCCCCGGCCCGAGACGCCGAGCTTGGCGAGGATGTTGCTGACGTGGACGCTCGCCGTCTTCGGGGAGATGAACAGTTCCCCGGCTATCTGGCGGTTGGTGCGGCCGGCGGTGACCAGGCGCAGGACGTCGCGTTCCCGGCTGGTGAGGCCGAGGGCCCCGGCCGGGTCGGCGGGTACGGGGGCCCGCTCGGGGTCGCGGGCGAGCGGGAGGCGGGCGCGCTGGGCGAGCAGGGCGGCGGCGTCGGCGAGCGGGCGGGCGCCGAGGTGGCCGGCGACGGCGTGCGCCAGCCGCAGCAGTTCCCCGGCCCGGGCCCGCTCGTCCTCGCCCGCGCCGGAGGCCAGCAGTGCCTCGGCCAGGCGGAACCGGACACGCGCGAGATCGTAGGGGCGTTCCAGCGGCTCCACGGCGGCGACGGCCTCGCACCACGGCCCGGGTGCCGCCCGGCCCTCGGCGCGCAGCAGTTCGGCCCGCAGCCACCGGTCGTGCGCCTGCCACACGGGCACGGCGGCGGCCAGGGTCTTCGCCGCCCCGCGGATGCGCTCGAGGAGCTCCGCGCGGCCCGGCTCGGCGGCCGGGAGCCCGAAGGCGTCGGCCTCGGCGGTCGCGGCGGTGAGCAGCAGCGGCCAGCCGTAGCGGTGGGTGCCGGGCGGGAACCCGGCGTCCAGGACGGTGCGCAGCTCGGCGCGGGCGTCGGACAGGCGGCCCTCGGACGCGGCCACGCCGATGGCGATGCAGCTCATCGGCAGGGCGTACTGCGGCATGAGGTCGTGGGTGCCGAAGCAGGAGCGGGCGGCGCTCAGCAGGCGGGCGGCCTCGGCCGACTCGCCCCGGTCGAAGGCGAGGTGGGCCAGGCGCAGCAGACCGCCGGTCCGCGGCTTGGCGCTCTGCTCCAGGCGCTGGGCGTTGGCCGCGGCCTCGGCGGCCTCGTCCCAGCGGCCGAGCGAGTGGAGCGACTCGGCGAGGTTGCCCCACACCCAGCCCTCGGAGTCCAGCAGGCCGAGGGTACGGGTGAGCGGGACGCCCTCCCGCAGGATGCCGACCGCCTCCCTGGAGCGGCCCACGCTCTCCAGCGCCGAGGGCAGGTTGATGTAGCTGCGGCTCAGCACGCCGGTCGCGCCCAGCTCCGCCGCCCGCTCCTGGACCTGGTACATCGCGGCGAGCCCGGTCTCGATGTCGCCGGCGTCGACCATGAGGCCGCCGAGGGTGAGCCGGGCGTTGAGTTCGATGTCGTCGGCGCCGACCATGCGCGCGTACTCGACGGCGCGTTCGGCGGCGGCCATCGCCTCGGGCCCCGGTTCGTGCAGCATCGACCAGCCCGCGGCCGTGGCGAGCACCTCGGCGTGCACCTCGGACGGGGGCAGCCCGCGCACCAGCTCCTGGGCGGTGGCGAGCTCCGTCCAGCCGTCGCCGCGGGCCAGGGCCTGGGTCAGCCGGGAGAGCTGGACCCAGAACCAGGCGGCGCGCACCGGGTCCGGGTCCTCCTCCAGCAGGCGCAGCGCCCGCCGGGTGATCTTCTTGGCGCGTTCGCGCTCCCCGCACAGCCGTCCGGCGACGGCGGCCTCGGCCATCAGGTCGAGGTAGCGCAGCGGGGCGGTGGCCGGGTCGCGGCCGCCGGGGGCCGCCCCGCGCCGTGCGGGCGGCGGGGGAGGGTAGATCTCGGTGTAGTCGGCCGGGCGCAGGTTCTGCCGCACCTCGTCGGGGGCGGCGTCCCACAGCTCCATCGCCCGCTCCAGCAGCCGCAGTTGCTCGGCGTAGGCGTGGCGGCGGCGGGCCTCGACGGAGGCGTCCAGGACGGCGGGCAGGGCCTTGGCGGCGTCGTGGGCGTGGTACCAGTAGCTGGCCAGGCGCATCACCCGCTCGTCCGGGGGCACGAGCGTCGGGTCGGCCTCCAGGGCTTCGGCGTAGCGGCGGTTGAGACGGGAGCGTTCGCCGGGCAGCAGGTCGTCGCTGACGGCCTCGCGCACCAGCGAGTGGCGGAAGCGGTAGCCGTCGCCGGAGGGTGCCGCGAGGAGGAGGTTGGCGTTCACGGCGGCCCGCAGCGCCTCGATGAGGTCGTCCTCGGTGAGCCGGGCCACGGCGGCCAGCAGCCGGTACTCCACGGTGGAACCGCCCTCGGCGACGATCCGGGCGACCCGCTGGGCGCCCTCCGGCAGGCGCTCGACGCGCACCAGCAGCAGGTCGCGCAGGGAGTCGGTGAGGCCGGTGCGGCAGCCCTCGTGGGCGGCGACGGCGAGTTCCTCGACGAAGAAGGCGTTGCCGTCGGACCGTTCGAAGATCTCGTCGACCTGGTCCGGGTCGGGTTCGTGGGCGAGGATGCCGGCGATCTGGCGGCCCACCTCGTCGCGGGTGAAACGGCCGAGTTCGACGCGGCGGACCGTGCGCAGCCGGTCGAGTTCGGCGAGCAGGGGGCGCAGCGGGTGGCGGCGGTGGATGTCGTCGGAGCGGTAGGTGGCGAGGACCACGAGGCGGCCGGTGCGCAGGGTGCGCAGGAGGTAGGCGAGCAGGTGGCGGGTGGAGGCGTCGGCCCAGTGCAGGTCCTCCAGGACGAGGACGACGGTGCGGTCGGCGGCGACGCGCTCCAGCAGGCGGGCGGTGAGTTCGAAGAGGCGGGCCATGCCCTCCTCGCCGTGCCGGGCCGCGTCCCGGGCGGCGGCCGTGCCGAGTTCGGGCAGCAGCCGGGCGAGTTCCTCCTCCTGGCCGGCGGCCGCGGCGGCGAGCTGGTCGGGCAGTTCACGGCGCAGGGCGCGCAGGGCGGTGGAGAAGGGGGCGAAGGGCAGCCCGTCGGCGCCGATCTCGACGCAGCCGCCGAGCGCCACGAGCGCGCCCCCGCGGCGGGCGGCACCGGCGAACTCCTCGACGAGGCGGGTCTTGCCGACGCCGGCCTCGCCGCCGATCAGCAGTGCCTGCGGCTCGCCCGAGGCGGCGCGGGCGAGCGCGTCGTTCAGCGTGCCCAACTCGTCGGCGCGGCCCACGAACACGGGACTGACGGACCTGGTCTCCACGGGCCCGAGCATCGCACGCGGCGCCGACGGCGCGGCACCGGTTTTCGGCGGGCCGGCGGCCGGGCCCGCGGGGAGGCCGGGCACAGCCGGGGCGTACGCGGGACGCACCGCCTCCGGCGCGTGCCCGGCGTCCTTGCGGGCTGCGCGGGCACCGCCCGCGCAAGGGCGGCCGCCCCCCGTACGGCCGCCCTTGCCCGCCCGGGTGTTCACGCCGCCCGGGGGGACCGGTGCCTGCGGAAGCGGCGGGTATGGCTCTCGGCCTCCGGGGCGCGCCGCGCCGCGTCGCGGCGGGCGGCGCGACGGGCCCGGACGGCCTCGCGGGCCAGCCGCTCGCGCTCGGCCCGGCGGACGAGGTCGGCGTGGCGGAACGCGTGGAGCTGGTACTCGAACATGGCGTCTCCGTGGTGAGAGGTCGGTTTCCGGCATCGCTCGCCGCGATGCCTCCACCTTCGTCTCCCAGGCGGGACGGCCGCATCGGGAGAGTTCCGCATCTTCGGCGGTGGCCGGGGCCTTAGACGTGCGTGAGGGGTCCCAGGTCCTCCGTAAGGTGCTCACGGAGGATCTAAGACCCCTCGGGGTTCTGCGGTGGCTCAGCCCGTGGAGGGCAGTCCGAGCAGGACGTCGGTGTACTTGAGGACGGCCAGGAACAGGCCGATGACGCCGAGCCAGACGCCGCCCCAGGCGACCGACCTGATCCACGGGGCCTGCGGCCGGCCGGGCGTCCCGAACGCGGGCCGGGCGAGCACCACGGCACCGGTGATCAGCGCGGCCAGCGCGAACAGGCCGCCCCACAGCGCGCTGGTGTGCCAGGCGTCCCCGTACACCTCCTCAACCTGCTTGGCGACGCCCGCGGAGGACGCGGTCCGCAACTGGCCGACAAGGGTCTCGCGCGCGGCGGCCACCGTGCCGACCCAGCTGCCGGTCAGCGAGACGACGCCCAGCGCCACGGAGACGACGGCACCGGCGCCCTGCCCGGTGCCGGAGGGGCCCTGCCCGGTCGTGGGCCCGGTCGCGGGACTGTCGTCGGACCCGGCGGTGTCCGCGTCGGACCCGGCGGTGTCCACCGTCTCCCCGCCGGTCCCGGTCTCGGCGGCCTCGGTCTCGTCCACTGCGTTCGTTGCCATGCCCCGCACCGTACGGCCGCTGTCTGAGAGGTTGCTTAATGATCGCTGTGCGCCGCAGCCGCCGCGCGCCACTCGGGGGCCAGTACGGACCACACCTCCAGGTCGTGCCGTACCCCGTGGTGGAGATGGGCCTCGCGCCGTACGCCGTCCCGGGTCATCCCGAGCCGCCGGGCGACGTTCAGGCTGGGCCGGTTGCCCGACGCGGCGACCCACTCCACGCGGTGGATGCCGCGCTCCTCGACGGCCCAGTCGACCAGCACCCGCATGGCACGCGTGACGAGGCCGCGCCCGGTGGCGGCGGGCTCCAGCCAGCAGCCGACCTCGCAGGTGCCTCTGGCCGCGTCGAAGTTCAGGAAGAGCACCCCGCCCACCAGTTTCCCCTCCAGCCACAGGCCGTGCAGGGAGGCGGTGTCGGCGGCGCGCCAGTCGGCGTACCGCTGGAGCACCTCCCGCGCCCCGGCCTCGTCGGTGGCCGCGGAGCCGAAGGGGACGTACCGGTTGATGAACTCCCTCCCCCGGTCCAGGTGCGCCAGGAACTCCCCGGCGTGCCAGGGCTCCAGGGGCCGCAACTGCGCGCCGTCGTCACCCAGGGATATCGCGTACATCCCGCTCGTGCTCCTCTCCCGCCAGGACGTCCGCCGTCCCGGCGTCCGTCGCGGCGGCCAGCCTCTCATGGGCGGCACGGGACCCGGGCGGCCCGCCGCCGGTGCGCGGCAGGCGCCGGTCGGACCGGCAAAGCAGGCGGGACCGGCGGGAGGGCGGAACCGGCGGGGGATGCGACGGCGAGCCCGGCGAAGACGAGGAGCCACGGCCGGACGACGACCGGACGGCGTCCGGAGCCGGGAACCCCTCGGCCTCCCTCAGTCGAACTGGTCTCCCAGCGCCATCACCATCACCCCCGCGATCAGCAGCCACAACGCCCGCCGGGTGCGTCCCCGGGCGCCGAGGACGGCGGCGAACACGCAGACGGCGGCCCCGCCGGCGTACGCGAACGGGACGAGGGCGGGAGCGGAGCCGGTGAGGCGGAGCAGCGCCGCGGCCAGGCCCGCGAGGGCCAGGACGGCCCCGGTTCCGACCGCCGCCCAGCGGGCCCGCCGCGCCTCCCGCGCCAGCTCCTCCGCCTCGTATGCGTCTTCCGCGTCCTGAGCGTCCTGAGCGTCCTGTGCGTCTTCCGCGTCCTGAGCGTCCCGCGCGTCCCGTGCCTCCCGCGGGGCGTCGGCCCGCGCGTCCGGGCCCCCGGCAGCCCCCGCCTCCTCGGCCTCCCCGGCCCCGGTGGGCTCCGCGTCCATGACCCCGGGTATTTCTGCGTGCGTGTCGGAATCAGGGCGTCCACTCATGGCGCGCGAGCGTAGCGCCTCCGGCCGGGAGGGCGGACTCGCGGGTACCCGGGCACCGGCCGGGACCGCGCGCCGGCCGGTGCCCGGGCACGTGCGAGGGGGGATGCGCCGGCCCCGGCGCCACCCCCCCCGCCCGGGGGGGGGGAGGGCCCCCGCCGCGCCCCCCCGGGAGGAGGTGGAGCGGCCTACAGCCGCGGCCCGCGCGCGGGG
>NZ_JBFATO010000005.1:0-59494 GCF_040678355.1 Streptomyces sp. NPDC052701 | reverse complement strand
GGGGGATGCGCCGGGGCCGGCGCATCCCCCCTCGCACGTGCGGAGCCTCAGCCCTCGCCGACGCCCAGCTTCTGAAGGATCAGCTCCTTCACACGGGCCGCGTCGGCCTGGCCACGGGTGGCCTTCATGACCGCGCCGACCAGGGCGCCGACCGCGGCCACCTTGCCGCCGCGGATCTTGTCCGCGATGGCCGGGTTGCCGGCGATCGCCTCGTCGACGGCGGCGGTGAGCGCGCCCTCGTCGGAGACGACCTTCAGACCGCGCTTGTCGACGACCTCGTCCGGGGTGCCCTCCCCCGCGAGGACGCCCTCGATGACCTGGCGGGCCAGCTTGTCGTTCAGGTCGCCGGAGGCCACCAGCTCGGTGACGCGGGCCACCTGCTGCGGGGTGATGGCCAGCTCGTCCAGGGACTTGCCGGACTCGTTGGCGTTGCGGGCCAGCTCGCCCATCCACCACTTGCGGGCGGAGGCCGCGTCGGCGCCGGCGTCGATCGTGGCGACGATCAGGTCCAGCGCGCCGGCGTTGAGGATCGCCTGCATGTCGGTGGCGGAGATCCCCCACTCCTCGCGCAGGCGGTTGCGGCGCACCAGCGGCAGCTCGGGCAGAGCCGCGCGGATCTCCTCGACCCACTCGCGCGCGGGGGCCACCGGCACCAGGTCCGGCTCGGGGAAGTACCGGTAGTCCTCGGCCTCCTCCTTCACCCGGCCCGAGGTCGTGGTCCCGGTGTCCTCGTGGAAGTGGCGGGTCTCCTGGACGATGGTCCCGCCGCCGCTCAGCACGGCGGCGTGCCGCTGGATCTCGTAGCGGGCCGCGCGCTCCACGGACCGCAGCGAGTTGACGTTCTTCGTCTCGGAGCGGGTGCCGAACTTCTCGGAGCCCTTCGGCATCAGCGACAGGTTCACGTCGCAGCGCATCTGGCCCATCTCCATGCGGGCCTCGGACACGCCGAGCGCCCGGATGAGCTCGCGCAGCTCGCGGACGTAGGCCCGCGCGACCTCGGGGGCGCGCTCCCCGGCACCGGTGATCGGCTTGGTGACGATCTCGATGAGCGGGATGCCGGCGCGGTTGTAGTCCAGCAGGGAGTGGGACGCGCCGTGGATGCGGCCGGTGGCGCCGCCGACGTGGGTCGACTTGCCGGTGTCCTCCTCCATGTGGGCGCGCTCGATCTCCACGCGGAAGGTCTCGCCGTCCTCCAGCTGCACGTCGAGGTAGCCGTCGAAGGCGATCGGCTCGTCGTACTGGGAGGTCTGGAAGTTCTTCGGCATGTCCGGATAGAAGTAGTTCTTCCGGGCGAAGCGGCACCACTCGGCGATCTCGCAGTTCAGCGCGAGACCGATCTTGATCGCCGACTCGACGCCGGTCGCGTTGACGACCGGGAGCGCGCCGGGCAGGCCGAGGCAGACCGGGCAGGTCTGGGTGTTCGGGTCGGCGCCGAGCGCCGTCGAACAGCCGCAGAACATCTTGGTCTTGGTGCCGAGTTCGACATGGACCTCGAGGCCCATGACGGGGTCGTACGACGCGAGTGCGTCCTCGTACGACACCAGGTCGGTCGTGGTGGTCACGGTGAAAACTTCCCTCTCAGCCCAGCAGGACGTCGTCGTCGCCGAAGCTCTTCAGCTCCCGGTAGAGGATCGCGAGGTTGGTGACGACCGCGGCGCCGGTCACGATGGCGTCGACCAGCCGCAGCGTGTCGCTCTCGGAACGGGCCCTCTTGATCTGCTTGGCCACGCCGATCACGCCGAAGGCCGACGTGGCCATCGACACGTAGAGACCGGACTTGGACTTCTTGAAGCCCTTGGCCTTGGACAGTGCACTCACAGCGACGGAGCCTCCTCGAGCAGCGGGTGCCCCCACTTTTCCACGAAGGCCGCCTCGACGGCGGCGCCCACCTTGTACAGGCGGTCGTCCTTCATGACCGGGGCGATGATCTGCAGACCGACCGGCAGGTTGTCCTCCGGCGCGAGACCGCAGGGCAGTGACATGGCCGCGTTGCCGGCCAGGTTGGTCGGGATGGTGCACAGGTCGGCGAGGTACATCGCCATCGGGTCGTCGGCGCGCTCGCCGATCGGGAAGGCGGTGGTCGGGGTCGTCGGGGAGACGATCACGTCCACCTGCTCGAACGCCCTGTCGAAGTCCTGCTTGATGAGCGTGCGGACCTTCTGGGCGCTGCCGTAGTACGCGTCGTAGTAGCCGGAGCTGAGCGCGTACGTGCCGAGCATGATGCGGCGCTTGACCTCGGGGCCGAAGCCGGCCTCGCGGGTCAGGGAGGTGACGTCCTCGGCGGAGCGCGTGCCGTCGTCGCCGACGCGCAGGCCGTAGCGCAGGCCGTCGAAGCGGGCGAGGTTGGAGGAGCACTCGCTCGGCGCGATCAGGTAGTACGCCGACAGGGCCAGGTCGAAGGACGGGCAGTCCAGCTCGACGATCTCGGCGCCCAGCTCCTTGAGCAGCGCGACGGACTCGTCGAACCGCTGGATGACGCCGGCCTGGTAGCCCTCGCCGCGGAACTGCCTGACGACGCCGACGCGCATCCCGGCGACGCTGCCGTTGCGGGCGGCCTCGACGACCGGCGGGACCGGGGCGTCGATGGAGGTCGAGTCGAGCGGGTCGTGCCCGGCGATGACCTCGTGCAGCAGGGCCGCGTCCAGGACCGTGCGGGCGCAGGGCCCGCCCTGGTCGAGGGAGGAGGAGAACGCCACCATGCCGTACCGCGACACCGCGCCGTACGTCGGCTTCACGCCGACCGTGCCGGTGACGGCGGCGGGCTGGCGGATGGAGCCGCCGGTGTCGGTGCCGATGGCGAGCGGGGCCTGGTAGGAGGCGAGGGCCGCGCTCGAACCGCCGCCGGAGCCGCCGGGGATCCTGGTGAGGTCCCAGGGGTTGCCGGTCGGGCCGTAGGCGCTGTTCTCCGTCGACGACCCCATGGCGAACTCGTCCATGTTGGTCTTGCCGAGGATGACGACGTCGGCGGCCTTCAGCCGCTTGGTGAGGGTCGCGTCGTACGGCGGGATCCAGCCCTCGAGGATCTTCGAACCGACGGTCGTGGGCACGCCCTCGGTGGTGAAGATGTCCTTGAGCGCGAGGGGGACGCCGGCGAGCGGGCCGAGCTTCTCGCCGCGCTCGCGCTTGGCGTCGACGGCACGGGCCTGGGCCAGGGCGCCCTCGCGGTCGACGTGCAGGAAGGCGTGCACCTTCTCGTCGACGGCCTCGATCCGGGCGAGGTGGGCCTCGGTGACCTGGACGGCCGTGAGCTCGCCGGAGGCGATCCTCGCGGCGGTCTCGGCGGCCGTGAGCTTGATGATGTCCGTCATGGGATCAGTCCTCCCCCAGGATCTGCGGCACCTTGAAACGCTGCTGCTCCTGGGCCGGGGCGCCGGAGAGCGCCTGCTCGGGGGTGAGCGACGGACGGACCTCGTCCGCGCGCATGACGTTCGTCAGCGGCAGCGGGTGGGAGGTCGGCGGTACGTCTCGGTCGGCGACCTCACTGACGCGGGCCACCGCGCCGATGATGTCGTCCAGCTGGCCGGCGAAGTGGTCGAGCTCTTCGGGGTTCAGCTCCAGACGCGCCAGCCGGGCGAGGTGGGCGACCTCCTCGCGCGTGATGCCAGGCATGCAGCGATCCTCTGGGGTGAGTGTGAGTGGTTTGGGGCCAATCCTAGGGGGCGGGGAGCCGTGCCCGTGAAACGGTTTCCCCCGGCCGCCCTCAGCCGCGGCGCCGCTCCCACTCCCGGCTCCTCAGGAAGTGGTTGTCGTAGAGCTCCTGCACCTCCAGCAGGCTCTCCGGGCCGGCCTCCCCGAGCCGGACGCGCTGCAGGTGGCGGAAGTATTCGAAGCGTTCGACGCCCGGGGTGATGACGATCAGCAGGTCGGCGGTGGTCCCGGGGGCGGCGGCGAAGGCGTGCGGCTTCTCCGGCGGGACGACGACCAGGTCGCCGCGCTCGGCGGTGACGACGTCGTCGCCGGAGAGGACCTCGGCGGCGCCGTCGAGCAGGAAGAACATCTCGGCGGAGTTGCGGTGCAGGTGCGGGCGGGCGCCGTCGGCGCCCTCGGCGAGGGTGACGCGCACGGTGGACAGCGCACCGCCGCTGGAGCTGCTGTCGGCCAGCAGCTTCACGGCGACGGGAGCGCCGCCGACCACTTCGGCGTCCGCGTCGCGCACGATCACGGACTCGTCGAACCTCGGCACGAACAACGACATGACCGACTCCCTGGACCGGTGAGCGGACGACGAGGTGCCCGGACCCCGTCGCCGGATTTCCGTCTACCCGTCGCCGGGCTCCCGTCCACCCGGCGAGGGACTCCCCTCCACCCGGCGAGGGACTCCCCTCCACCCGGCGAGGGCAGGTCCTAGCCGACCCGCCCGGGGTCGTCCGCCGTGGCCGCCGGCAGTGCGGCGGCCGGGCGCTGCCAGCCCTGCGGGCCGCGGGCGCGCAGCCACGCCGTGGTCTCCTCGGCGGGCATCGCGGCCGCGACCAGCCAGCCCTGTACGGCGTCGCAGCCGAGGTCGCGCAGGCGTTCCCAGGTCTCGTCGTCCTCGACGCCCTCGGCGACGACGAGCAGGCCGAGGGAGTGGGCGAGGTCCACGGTGCAGCGCACGATCTCGCCGTCCTCGGCGTCGACGGCCAGCCGGGCCACGAAGGAGCGGTCGATCTTGAGCTCGCTGACGGGCAGCCGCCGCAGGTGCACCAGCGAGGAGTAGCCGGTGCCGAAGTCGTCCAGGGACATCTTCACGCCGTGGCCGGTGAGCGCGTTGAGCGTGTCCGCGGCCCGCTGCGGATCCTCCAGGAGGACGTGCTCGGTGATCTCCAGCTGGAGTGCCCCGGCCGGGACGCCGTGGCGGGCCAGCCGGGCGGCGACGGAGCCGGCGAAGCCGGGGGTGTGCACGTCGCGCGGGGAGACGTTGACCGCGACCGGTACGTGCAGTCCCTGGGCGCGCCACTTCGCGACCTGCGCGAGGGCGGTCTCCAGCACGTACTCGGTGAGGTGGGGCATCAGCCCCGAGGACTCGGCGATCGCTATGAACTCGTCCGGCGGCACCTTGCCGCGTTCCGGGTGCACCCAGCGGACCAGGGCCTCCAGGCCCGCGACCTGTCCGTCGAAGCGGACCTTGGGCTGGTAGTGCAGGTGGACCTCGTGCGCGTCGAGCGCCCGGCGCAGGTCGCCGAGGAGTCCGAGCCGGTCCGGGGTGTTCGAGTCGCGCTTGGACTCGTAGACCTCGACGCCGGTGCGGTCCCGTTTCGCCTGGTACATGGCCACGTCCGCCCGCCGCAGCAGGCCCTCGGCGTCCAGGGCGTGGTCGGGGAAGACGGCGACGCCGGCGCTGGCCTCCAGCACCAGGGTGAGCCCGTCGAGGTCGAGCGGGGAGCTGAGCGCGGTCACCAGGCCGCGGGCGATGCGGGTCGCCGAGGTGGTGGAGTCGGCGACCGGGAGTAAGACGGCGAACTCGTCGCCGCCGAGCCGGGCGGCCTCCGCGCCTCGCGGCAGCGCCAGCCGGAGCCGGTCGGCTATCTGGAGCAGCAGCCGGTCACCGGCGAGATGACCGAGAGTGTCGTTGACCGACCGGAAGCGGTCGAGGTCGATCAGCATCAGGGCGGCGCGGGCGTCGATGCGCTCGGCGTCGTCCAGCGCGGTCCAGATGCGCTCCAGCAGCCACTGACGGTTGGGAAGCCCGGTCAGCGGGTCGCGCAGCTGCTCCTCCGCCCGGGCCCGGGCTATCCACAGGGTGGAGTCCAGGGCGATCAGCGGGACGGAGAACAGCGGCAGCAGGACCGGCTGGGCGAAGGCGACCACGCAGACCAGCGGCGCGATGCCGAGCAGGGCGATCGCGACGAGTCCCTGCCTGGCCAGGGCGGTGCGGGCCACGGTGGGCAGGCCGGCGCGCGGGGCGTGCAGGTACCACAGCAGGACCCGGGTGACCGCGAGGTAGGCGGCGGCGACCAGCACCACCTCGGCCGCGGTGTAGGGCGTCCAGGTGTCCGGGGCGAAGGGGTGCTCGACGGACGGCACGGATCCGAAGGCGCCCAGCACGAGGGCGCCGGCGCCGATGCCGAGCAGGTCGGCCGCCCCGTGCAGCACGCCCCGCCGCCACCGGCCGCGCCGGGCCACGCCGACCAGGACGACGACGGTGAGGCTGACCATGCCGGCCGGCACCCAGCCGTACGTCAGCAGCACGGCGAGGGTGAGGGCGGCGCCCGAGCCGGTGCCGCCCCACCAGCGGGCGCGGCCGAGCATGACGAGGTGGCCGACGATGACGCCGGTCAGCACGGCCAGGGACCAGCCGACGGTGCCGGACGGGAAGAGCGCGTGGCCGCCGGTGAACGCCCGGTAGAAGCCGGCGCCCAGGAGGACCCCGGCCGCCGCGACGACCGCGGTGGGCAGCGCGGGCCAGGACCGGTGCCGTTCGGCCTCCGCGCCGGGCAGGCCGGTGGCGTGCCCGGCGGCCGGCTGCGGCTGCGCGGCGCCGCGGGCGGCGTCCGGTGCGGGGCGCTGCCCGGCGGCGCGCCCGTCCCCGGGATGCCGTCCGGCGGCGCGCCCCTTCGCGCCCGGACGTCCCGGGGGCCGCCCGGCCCCACGGACCGCGCGCCATGCGACCGCCACGCGGCGCAGGCGCAGCCGTGAGTCCGGAGCGGCGCTCTCGGTCGGTTCCATTCCCGTCCCTCTCACGGCCGGCGGTGCCCACGCCACGCGGCCCGATGCCCGACAACCATCAACGGCTCCGCGTTGGAGAACCCTTCCCGCCGCTCCGCGGGAGCGGGGGATGCCCCGACCGCAGCTGGGCACGGCAGGCGCACATCTCAACAGTAGGCCGCACAAGGCTTCCACGGGCAGCGGTCGCCGACGGTTGCCCGAATGCGCCCCGGCCACCCCTATGCATCTGGTATGCGCCGATCGGGTGGCCTTCAACCGCTACTCCTCGGCCGAAAGGGCGGCTTCGGCAGCGGCTTTCGGGCCCTGTTCCAGCAGGACGCCGAAACCCTCCTCGTTCAGAACGGGCACCTTGAGCTGCATCGCCTTGTCGTATTTCGAACCGGGGTTGTCACCCACAACGACGAATGACGTCTTCTTCGAAACCGAACCGGTGACTTTCGCCCCCCGGCTCTGCAGGGCCTCCTTGGCGCCGTCCCGGGTGAAGTGCTCGAGGGTGCCGGTGACGACGACGGTGAGCCCCTCCAGCGGGCGCGGGCCCTCGTCCTCGGCGGAACCCTCCTCCTCCATCCGGACGCCGGCGGCCCTCCACTTGCGCAGGATCTCCTGGTGCCACTCCTCCGCGAACCACTCCTTGAGGGAGGCGGCGATGATCGAGCCGACACCGTCGGTGTTCGCCAGCTCTTCCTCGCTCGCCTGTTCGATGCGATCGATGGAGCGGAACTCGCGGGCCAGCGCCTCGGCGGCGACCGGGCCGACGTGACGGATCGACAGGCCGGTGAGGATCCGCGCGAGCGGGCGCTCCTTGGCGGCCTGGATGTTCTCCAGCATGGCGAGCGCGTTCTTCTTGGGCTTGCCCTCCTGGTTGGCGAAGACCGTGACGACCTTCTCCTCGCCGGTCTTCGGGTCGCGCTTGGGCAGGCCGCTGTCCTGGTCGAGGACGTACGCCTTGATGGGCAGCAATTGCTCGACGGTGAGGTCGAACAGGTCGCCCTCGTCCTTGAGGGGCGGCTCCTGGGGCTCCAGCGGCTTGGTGAGGGCCGTGGCGGCGACGTAGCCGAAGTGCTCGATGTCCAGGGCCTTGCGGCCCGCGAGGTAGAACAGGCGTTCGCGCAACTGGGCGGGACAGGTGCGGGCGTTCGGGCAGCGCAGGTCGACGTCGCCCTCCTTCATCGGCCGCAGGGGCGTCCCGCACTCGGGGCACTCGCTCGGCATCACGAACTCGCGCTCGCTGCCGTTGCGCAGGTCGACGACCGGGCCGAGGATCTCCGGGATGACGTCACCGGCCTTGCGCAGCACCACCGTGTCGCCGATGAGGACGCCCTTGGCCTTGACGACGTCCTGGTTGTGCAGCGTGGCGAACTCCACCTCGGAACCGGCGACCGTGACCGGCTCGACCTGGGCGTACGGCGTGACCCGGCCCGTACGGCCCACGCCCACGCGGATGTTGACCAGCTTGGTGTTGACCTCCTCCGGCGCGTACTTGTACGCGATCGCCCAGCGCGGCGCGCGGGCCGTGGAGCCGAGGCGGCCCTGCAGCCGGATCTCGTCGAGCTTGACCACGACCCCGTCGATCTCGTGCTCCACGGAGTGCCGGTTCTCGCCGTAGTGCGCGATGAACTCCCGGACGCCGTCGAGGTCGTCGACCACCCGGTTGTGCCGGGAGGTCGGCAGGCCCCAGCTCTTGAGCAGGTCGTAGGCCTCGGACAGGCGGGTGAGCCCTCCGAAGCCCTCCAGGGCGCCGATGCCGTGGACGACCATGTGCAGGGGGCGGGTGGCGGTGACGCGCGGGTCCTTCTGGCGCAGGGAACCGGCCGCCGCGTTGCGCGGGTTGGCGAAGGGCTTGTCGCCGGCCTCGACGAGACGGCGGTTGAGCTCCTCGAACTTCTCCATCGGGAAGTAGACCTCGCCGCGGATCTCCACGAGGTCGGGGACGCGCTCGCCCCTGAGGCGGTCCGGGATCTCCGCGATGGTGCGAACGTTGGGCGTGATGTCCTCGCCGGTGCGGCCGTCGCCGCGGGTCGCCGCGCGGGTGAGGCGGCCGCGCTCGTAGGTGAGGTTGACGGCGAGGCCGTCGACCTTGAGCTCGCACAGGAAGTGGTAGTCCTGGTCCCCCAGCTCCCGGTGGACGCGCTCGGCCCAGGCCGCGAGCTCGTCGTCGTTGAAGGTGTTGTCCAGGGAGAGCATGCGCTGGCGGTGCTCGACGGCCGTGAACTCCGTCTCGTAGGAGCCGGCCACCTTCTGGGTCGGCGAGTCCGGCGTGCGCAGCTCCGGGTACTCCTCCTCCAGCGCCTCCAGGGAGCGCAGGAGCCGGTCGAAGTCGGCGTCGCTGATGACGGGAGCGTCCTTCACGTAGTAACGGAAGCGGTGCTCCTCGATCTGCTCAGCGAGCTGCACGTGCTTCTCCCGCGCCTGTGCGGGCACGTTCGTCGTCTCCGCTTGCTTGTCGCCGGCCACCGTGTTGTCCTCCCGTTACTCTGGGTTGTCCGCGAGGGATCTCGCCGCCCGGACGCAGTGGGCGAGCGCCTTGCGCGCGTACTCGGGGGACGCGCCCGCGAGTCCGCACGACGGAGTGATCGTGACCGCCTCCGCGAGAAGCCCCGGATGCAGCCCCAGCCTGCGCCACAGCGTCCTGACCCCCATGACGCTACCCGCAGGGTCCGACAATGGGCCGTCCGTGCCCGGCACGACACCGGCGAACAGCCGGGTGCCGCCCTCCACCGCCTCGCCGATCGCCTCGTCGTCACGTTCGGTGAGGAGGGAGACGTCGAAGGAGACCGCCGCCGCGCCGGCCCGGCGCAGCAGGGCGAAGGGGACGTCCGGGGCGCACGAGTGGACCACGACCGGCCCGCCGTCGTGCGCCCCGACGACGTCCCGGAGCGTGGCCTCGACGATCTGCCGGTCGACGGCCCGGTGGGTGCGGTAGCCGCTGGCGGTCCTCACCCGGCCGTGCAGGACGGCGGTGAGGGACGGCTCGTCGAGCTGGAGGACGAGCCGGGCGCCGGGGAGGCGCCGCCGCACTTCGGCGAGGTGGAGGCGCAGGCCCTCGGCGAGCGAGGCGGCCAGGTCGCGGCAGGCGCCGGCGTCGGAGAGGGCGGCCTCGCCGTTCCTCAGCTCCAGGCTCGCGGCCAGCGTCCACGGCCCCACCGCCTGGACCTTCAGCGGCCCCTCGTGGCCCTGCGCGAACTCCTCCAGCGCGTCGAGGTCCTCGCCGAGCCAGGACCGCGCCCGCCTGGTGTCCCGCCCCGGCCGGTCCCCGATCCGCCAGCCGCTGGGCTCCACGCGCGCGTACAGCTCGACGAGCATCCCCGCGGTCCGCCCGACCATGTCGGCGCCGGGGCCCCGGGCGGGCAGCTCGGGCAGGAACGGGAAGTCCTCGAAGGTTCCGGTGACGGTCTTGGCCGCCTCACGGGCGTCGCCGCCCGGCATCGATCCGACGCCGGTGGCGGCACCGAAGCTGAACTGGCTGTTTTCGCTCACCGGAGCAGCCTACGGAACCGCCGCGGCCCGCTCAGCGCCCCGGTCGTACCGTCAGGTCGTTGACCTCCGCGTCCCTGGGCAGGTCCAGGGCCATGAGGACCGTCGTCGCCACCGACTCGGGGTCGATCCACTTCGAGGGGTCGTACTCCCTGCCCTCCTGCTGGTGGACCCTGGCCTGCATGGGGCTCGCCGTGCGGCCCGGGTAGACGGAGGTGACGCGGACGCCGTTGGCGTGCTCCTCGTGGCGCAGGGAGTCGGCCAGGGCCTTCAGGCCGTGCTTGGAGGCGGCGTAGGCGGACCATTCGGCGTGGGCGTTCAGGCCCGCGCCCGAGTTGACGAAGACCACGTGGCCCTGGCTCACCCGGAGCTGGGGCAGGAAGAGGCGGGTCAGTTCGGCGGGGGCGATCAGGTTGACGTTGAGCTGGTGGCGCCAGGTCCTGGTGGTCAGCTCGCCGACCGGGCCGAGGTCGACGACGCCCGCGATGTGCAGCAGGGAGTCCACCCGCTCGGGAAGCCGCTGGTGGGAGAAGGCCCAGCTCAGCTTGTCGGGGTCGGCGAGGTCGCCGACCAGGGTGCGGGCGCCGGGGAAAGCGGCGGCCAGTTCCTTCGCGCGGGCCGCGTCGCGCGCGTGCAGCACGAGCTGGTCCCCGCGCGCGTGCAGGCGGCGGGCCACGGCCGCGCCGATGCCGGAGCCCGCTCCGGTGATCACATGGGTAGCCATGCCCGCCATGCTCGCATCACCCGGTGGTCACCCGATGCCCCGGCTCTCCTCCAGGTACGCCAGCGCCCCCACGGGCTCCTCCGCGAAGAACACCAGGTCGCTCAGGGGCCGGGGCAGGAAGCCCTCGTCCTCCATGCGGCGGAACTGCTCCTTCAGGCCGTCGTAGAAGCCGGCGGTGTTCAGCAGGACCACCGGCTTGTCCGTGTGCCCGTGCTTCTTCAGCTCCAGGATCTCGGTCGCCTCGTCGAGCGTTCCGGTGCCGCCCACCATGATCACCACGGCGTCGGCCTTCTCCAGGAGCAGCCTCTTGCGTTCGGCGAGGTCGCGCGCGATCACCATCTCGTCGACGCCCGGGCGCGCCTTGGCGGCCAGGAACTCGACGGAGACGCCCGCCAGCCGGCCGCCCGCCTCCTGCACGCCGTCGGCGACCACCTTCATCAGGCCGACGTCGGACCCGCCCCACACCAGGGTGTGCCCGCCCTTGCCCAGCAGCTCGGCGAACTCCCGCGCGGGGCGGGTGTAGCGCTCGTCGAGGTCGGCGGCGGAGAGGAAGACGCAGATGTTCATGAGTCCACCGTACGGGCCGGCTCGGACATCGCGGTCAGGCGCATCTTCGACTGGCGGTGCGGCAGTTCCTCCCAGTCGTCCATGAACCGGGCGGACAGGCCGTGCCGGGCGGCCAGTTCGCTCAGCGTGCGGGTCCGGTAGTGGAAGTCCTCGTGCAGCACCTGGTGTTCCTCGTCCTCGGTGCGGCCGAAGGTGAAGTCGAAGAACCCGCCCGGCGCGCAGGTTGCCGCAGCCGATGTCCAGCATCCGGTGGTGGGGCCGCAGGCCGTGCCGCACCAGGTAGTCGAACTGCATCCGCCCGATCCGCTCCCACGTCCCGCGCGAGGGGCTGTGCCCCACCGCGGCCTCCACGCTGCGCGCCGCGTCGGAGGCCATCACGGCCCGGTGGTACGCGATGTGGTCGCGGTGGCGCAGCCGCAGCCAGGTGTCGCGCAGGGCGCGGCGGGCGTGGGCGGGCACGCGTTCGGGGTGGCGCAGGGCGTAGCGGGCCCGGTGGGCGAGGCCGCTGCGGTTCCTGCCGGCTCCTGCGTTTCCCGTGGCGGCCTCCTGCGGACGGGAAGAACTCCGCTTCAGCCTGCGCTGTACGGGGGGACCCGGCCACCCGAGGAGGGACGAACGTGACCGCAGGACATCACATCACCGTCGAGCGGAGCAGCCGGCACGTGCGCGTGGTGCACGGCGACCGGGTTCTGGCGGAGAGCGACCGGACGCTGGTCCTGAGGGAGACGGGCTGTCCGGACCGGTACTACATCCCGGCCGAGGACGTGCGCCTGGACCTGCTGACGCCGTCCGGGACGCGCACGTACTGCCCCTTCAAGGGCACGGCGTCCTACTGGTCCCTCCCGGACGCGGCGGACGTGGTCTGGGCGTACCCGGACCCGAAGCCGGAGGTGGCGCGGATCAAGGACCACCTGTGCTTCTACGAGACGGAGGTGGCGTGAGCGCGGTGGTGTGAGCGGGGGACGGCGTGCCGTGCCGGGCGGCGGCCGCGTCCCCCGTGACCGGGCGCCCGGCGGGCGGTGCCGTGCCCCGGGCGGCTCAGGCCACGCCCGCGGCCGCCCGTACCGTCGACGCGATCGTCGCCGAACCGACCACCCGCGTGCCGTCGTACAGCACGATCGCCTGGCCGGGGGCCACGCCGCGGACCGGCTCGGCGAAGGTGACCCTCAGCTCGCCGTCGACGACCTCGGCGCTCACCTCGGTCTCCCCGCCGTGCGCGCGGAGCTGGGCCGTGTAGGTGCCGGGGCCGGCGGGGGGCGTGCCGCACCAGCGGGGCCTGATCGCGGTCAGGCCGCTGACGTCCAGGGCGGACGCCGGGCCGACGGTGACGGTGTTGGTCACCGGGGAGATGTCCAGGACGTAGCGGGGCTTGCCGTCGGGGGCCGGGGTGCCGATCCGCAGGCCCTTGCGCTGGCCGATGGTGAAGCCGTAGGCGCCCTCGTGGGTGCCGAGCCTGTTGCCGGACTCGTCGACGATGTCGCCCTCGGTCCTGCCGAGCCGCTTCGCCAGGAAGCCCTGGGTGTCGCCGTCGGCGATGAAGCAGATGTCGTGGGAGTCCGGCTTCTTGGCGACCGCCAGCCCGCGCCGCTCGGCCTCCGCGCGGATCTCCTCCTTGGTGGTGACCGTGTCGCCGAGCGGGAACATCGCGTGGGCGAGCTGCTTCTCGTCCAGCACGCCCAGGACGTACGACTGGTCCTTGGCCATGTCGGAGGCGCGGTGCAGCTCGCGCGAGCCGTCCGGGCGGGTCACGATCTTCGCGTAGTGACCGGTGCAGACGGCGTCGAAGCCCAGCGCCAGCGCCTTGTCCAGCAGCGCGGCGAACTTGATCTTCTCGTTGCAGCGCAGGCAGGGGTTCGGGGTGCGGCCCGCCTCGTACTCGGCGACGAAGTCCTCGACCACGTCCTCGCGGAAGCGGTCGGCGAGGTCCCACACGTAGAAGGGGATGCCGATGACGTCCGCGGCGCGGCGGGCGTCGCGGGAGTCCTCGATGGTGCAGCAGCCCCGCGCGCCCGTGCGGAACGACTGCGGGTTCGCGGAGAGCGCGAGGTGGACGCCGGTCACGTCGTGGCCGGCTTCGGCCGCGCGGGCGGCGGCGACGGCGGAGTCCACTCCGCCGGACATGGCGGCCAGGACGCGGAGGGGGCGGGAGCGCTGCGGGGTGTCAGTCATAGCCCTTCCAGGGTACGGGGGCCCGGGAACCACGGCCGCCGAGTATCCGTTCACGCTCACATGGGCGCGAGACGAGCATCCAAGGACTCCGGGGACACGGACCGGCGCATCGGGCGGCGGGCCCTGATCGTGGGCGGGACGGCGGCCGCCATGGGCACGGCGGTGCTGGCCCGTGACGAGCTGGGCCGGCTGTGGTGGCGCACGCCCGGCGTGGAGAAGCCGCGCGAGGCGGGCGCGGTCGACTACCGGGGCGCCCGGTGGGTGGCGGCGTCGGACGCCAACTGGCGCCGTGCGGACCGGCCCGACGACTACGGCATCGACATGGTCGTCGTCCACGTCACGCAGGGCAGCTACTCCAGCGCCGTGAAGGCCTTCCAGGATCCGGGGCACCGGGCGGCCACGCACTACATCGTCCGCCAGGACGGACACGTCACGCAGATGATCCGCGAGCTGGACGTGGCGTACCACGCGGGCAACCGCGCCTACAACGAGCGCAGCGTGGGCATCGAGCACGAGGGGTTCGTGGACCGGCCGGAGGACTTCACCGACGCGATGTACGAGGCCTCGGCGCGCCTCACGGCCCGGATATGCGCGCGCTACGACATCCCCGTCGACCGTGAGCACATCATCGGCCACGTCGAGGTGCCCGGCACCGACCACACGGACCCCGGGCCGCACTGGGACTGGGACCGGTACATGAAGCTCGTGCGGCGCGCCCGCACCGCCCGGGCGTGAGGCGCCGGGGCGGGGGTGACGGCGGGGCCGGGGCGGGGGGGTGACGGCGGGGGCCGGCGGCGGAAAAAATCCGTCGTTCGATTTGCCCCTCGCTCTTTTCATTCACGAATGACCGTTTTATGCTGATTTCAGGCCTACGGGACGAGTGAGGGAGCCACCACCGGAGATGCCGACTTGGGCGAGAAGCTCCGGCTTCCGCCGAGGCCGACGTCGACGGTGGAGCTGAGAGGCCGGAAGGTCGAGAGACCGGAAGGCGACCCCCAGGAACCTGATCCGGGCAATACCGGCGAAGGGAACCCGTCTCGTAGGTCCTTTTTCGACCCCTTTTCCAGGCCGTTCCGCGCATGCCGGGGCCCGTGCGCCGGCCCTCGACCGCCGCTCAGGTGAGCCCGGCCGCCCGCGCCCGTTCCACCGCCGGCCCGATGGCCTTCGCCAGGGCCTTCACGTCCGCCTCCGTGGAGGTGTGGCCGAGGGAGAAGCGCAGGGTGCCGCGGGCCAGGTCGGGATCGGTGCCGGTGGCCAGCAGGACGTGGCTGGGCTGGGCGACGCCCGCGGTGCAGGCGGAGCCGGTCGAGCACTCGATGCCCTGGGCGTCCAGGAGCAGCAGCAGGGAGTCGCCCTCGCAGCCGGGGAAGGTGAAGTGGGCGTTGGCCGGGAGGCGGTCGACCGGGTCGCCGCCCAGGATCGCGTCCGGGACGGCCGTGCGGACGGCGTCGATCAGGGCGTCGCGCAGCGCGCCGATCTCCCGCGCGAACCACTCGCGCCGCCGGGCCGCCAGCCGGCCGGCGACCGCGAAGGAGGCGATCGCCGGGACGTCGAGGGTGCCCGAGCGCACGTGGCGCTCCTGACCGCCGCCGTGCAGGACGGGGACGGGGCTGTGCTCGCGGCCGAGGACCAGCGCGCCGATGCCGTACGGACCGCCGATCTTGTGGCCGGAGACCGTCATCGCGGCCAGGCCCGAGGCGGCGAAGTCGACGGGGACCTGACCGAAGGCCTGGACGGCGTCGGAATGCAGGGGGACATCGAACTCCCGTGCCACCTCGGCCAGTTCGCGGACCGGTAGGACCGTGCCGATCTCGTTGTTCGCCCACATGACGGTGGCCAGGGCCACGTCCTCGGGATTGCGGGCGATCGCCTCGCGCAGGGCCTCGGGGTGCACACGGCCGCAGGAGTCGACGGGGAGGTACTCGACGGTGGCGCCCTCGTGCTCGCCGAGCCAGTGGACGGCGTCCAGGACCGCGTGGTGCTCGACGGGGCTGGCCAGGACACGGGTGCGAGCCGGATCGGCGTCGCGGCGTGACCAGTACAGGCCCTTGACGGCGAGGTTGTCGGCCTCGGTGCCGCCGGAGGTGAAGACGACCTCGCTGGGACGGGCGCCGAGCGCGTCCGCCAGGGTTTCGCGGGCCTCCTCGACGGTGCGGCGGGCGCGGCGACCAGACGCGTGCAGGGAGGAGGCGTTGCCGGTGACGCTCAGGTGCGCGGTGAGTGCCTCGACTGCCTCGGGAAGCATCGGGGTGGTCGCGGCGTGGTCGAGGTAAGCCATGGTGAGCCCGATTCTACGGGGCCGGGGCGGCGGACCTCAGGCCGAGGTCGGCCGGACCCGTGCCGGGGGCGGCCCGCCCCCGGCCGCCCGCCACGGCTGCGGGAGCCGCGCGGGCGCGGGCTCTACAGGCTCCACGAGAGCGTGCCGTCGGCCTGCAGGAAGGCCGCCAGGACCAGCAGGTCAGCGATGCCGAGGCCGAGGCCGAGACAGGCACGGCCGGGGCGCCCGGTACCCCGCCACAGGGCCACGCTCGCCAGCACGATGGCGACCGGGCCGAGGACGACGTTGAGGACGAGCAGGCCCAGCAGGCCCAGGACGAAGGAGGCGACGGCCATGCCGTCGGTGTCGCGGACACCGGTACGGCGGGTCGCCGGCGCGGTGAGATGCATGGTGGTCGGCTCCCAACGGTTCGGGGCGGCAAAACGGGTGGTCAGTGGGCCCGCGGGTGGCGCCGGCGGCCGTGGCGCTCGCGCAGCGCGAAGACGCCGAGCCACACGGCGACGACGGCGCCGACAGCCACGGAGAAGCCGAGCGGGGCGTGGGCCACGGTGCCCAGCACGACGCCCAGCAGCAGGAGGGCGGCGACGAGGAACAGCATGGGCGGGATCCCCCAATGTTTCGGTGAACGATTGTAGTTACACTTGTTCACTGACTTCCCAGTCCAGCGCGATGTATGACTTTCCCATTCCGGAGAACAGTTGTTGACTGCGGAGCATGAGTCACACCCTCGGTATCCGGCAGGCCCAGAAGCAGAAGACCCGGCAGGCGCTCCTGGACGCGGCGCTGGGACTGCTGGAGGAACAGAGCCTGAGCAGCCTGGGCCTGCGTGAGGTCACCCGCGCCGTCGGTGTCGCCCCGACCGCCTTCTACCGGCACTTCCGCTCCACGGCCGACCTGGGCGTGGCACTGGTCGAGGAGGCGCTGGGCAGCCTGCACCCGATGATCCGGACGACGATGTCCGCGACGGGCGACGACGACGAACGCATCGCGCGTGCCGTCGAACTGATCGCCCGTCACGTGGACGCGTACCCCGCACATGTCCGTTTCATCGCCCGGGAGCGGCATGGCGGGATCCAGCCGGTCCGGGAGGCCATCCGCGCCCAACTGGACCGGTTCGCCGAGGAGGTCAGGGACGCGCTGGCCAAGGACCCGGTCTCGGCGGGCTGGAGCGACGACGACCTGCTGATGCTGGCGCACCTGTACGTCGACCAGATGCTGGTCACGGCGTCGCTCCTGCTGGAGGCCCTGGAGGCCCCGGCCGAGGAGCGGGAGCGGGTCACGCGGCTGGCGACGCGGCAGCTGCGGCTGATCGGCACCGGCCGCCGTCATTGGCTGGATTGAACTCCCGGTACCGCATGTTCCGCGCCGGTTCGGCCCCGCCGGCCCCCGAAGGGGCCGGCGTCCGCGGACGGTCGGCGGCCCGGCCGGGGCACGGAGCGCTCAGCCGAGCCTGACGCGGGCGAGCTGCCGGGACTGGGCGACCAGCCGGTCGGCACTGTCCCAGACCTCGGCGTCCTCCTCCAGGAATCCGCCGGCGAGGTTGCGGGTGGTGAGCGACACCCGCAGCGGACCCGGCGCCGGACGGCACCGGACGTGCACGGTCAGCTCGATCGTCGGCACCCAGCCGGTGAGCCCGATCTCGAAGGCGGTGGGCGGCAGCGCGTCGACCGCCAGCAGCAGCGAGAGCGGGTCGGGGTCCCGGCCGTCCGCGAGCCCGAACCAGCCCCGCATCTCCCCCTTGCCGGAGGGCTGCCCGAGGGCCCAGCCGAGGGTCGAGGGGTCCAGTTTGAGCATCAGGCGGTCGGTGATGGCCGAGCTGCCGGGGACGGGCGCGGGGCCGTCCTCCGCTCCGAAGCACTGCTCGATCGGCGGGATGGCGGGCGGCTTCGCCGTCGTGCGCACGTCGTCGGGCAGGGAGTCCAGGTCGCCGTAGGAGGCGAGGACGCGCAGGCGCTCGACCTCCCGACCGTCCTCGTCGTACTGGAGGAGGGAGGCCTGGCCGGTCGACAGGGTCCGGCCGGTGCGGACGCTCTGCGTGCGCACGACCGCCGGGCCCGGCTGGGAGGCGGTCAGGTAGTGGGCCGAGACGGTGAAGGGGTCCGGGTGCGGCAGGGCGTCCGCCAGGGCGCGGCCCACGACGGCCAGCAGATACCCGCCGTTGACGGCGTTGATGATCGTCCAGCCGGCGGAGAGGGCGAGGTCGTAGACGCCGGGTTCGCGCAGGGTGACCGCGGTGTCGCGGTCGAACTCGCTGTCGCCGATCGTGGCCCGCGCGGCCGGTGCGGAAGCTGCTTCTGACATGGCTGAACGGTACAACAGCTAACTACTAAGCGGTAGCTTTGGATTGCGGCGAGATGCGCGCGGCTTACCGGCGGGTGTCCGCACCGTCCGTGGTCCCGCGTCCCGCGTCCCGCGCGCCGCGGCCCGGGTGCCGGTGCCGCCGTTCGCCCGAGGCGCCGGCGGGATCGTGCCGGAGCGGCTGCCCGGGATCCGCCGGATCCCGCTCCGCCCCTCCGGCCGGCCGCGCGACGGCGACGCCCTGGCGCCGTGGCGGCCCCGGGTGGTCCCGTCGCCCGGCCGGCCGGCGGGGGCGCCGGACCGCCCGGACGCGGCCGGGGTCACTCCTCCCGTACCGTCGACCGCCGGTGCCAGGCCCGCGGGGCCCGCCAGTGGAACCGCATCGCGAGCAGCCGCAGGACGAAAGCGGTGAGCACCGCGAGGGCGCTGGTCAGCGGGGACAGGGCCTCGTAGCGGATGCACAGGACGACCATCGTCGCGCCGACCATCGCCGGGACGGCGTACAGGTCGCGGTCCCAGCGCAGCAGCGACGGCACCTCGTTGGCGAGCACGTCGCGCAGCACGCCCCCGCCCACCGCGGTCGCCAGGCCCAGGCAGGCGGAGGCGGTCAGGCCGAGGCCGTGCTCGTACGCCTTGGTCGTCCCGGCGACGCAGAACAGGCCCAGTCCGGCCGCGTCGAAGACGTTCACGGCGGACTGGATGCGTTCCACCTGCGGGTGGAGGAAGAAGACCAGCAGGGTGGCGAGCAGCGGGGTCACGAAGTACCCGAGGTCCGTGAAGGCGGCGGGCGGCACGGCCCCGATGACCAGGTCGCGGAACAGCCCGCCGCCCAGTGCGGTGACCTCGGCGAGGACGGCCATGCCGAAGACGTCGAAGTTCTTGCGGACGGCCAGCAGGGCGCCGGAGATCGCGAAGACGAAGATGCCGATCAGGTCGAGCGTGTGCTGGACGGACGGGCTGAACAGTTGCTGGAGCACCCTTCCATTCTTACCCAGTACTGAGCCCCTGCCTTGCAATGCAAGGCAGGGGCTCAGTACGGGTTAGTTACTTGTCGTCGGTCTTCGGGGAGGAGGCCGACTCCTTGGAAGCGGGCTTCCCGGCCGGCTCCTCGGCGACCGGCTCCCCGGCCGACTCCTCGGCAACCGGCTCCTTGGTGGGCTCCTCGGCAACCGGCTCCTTGGTGGGCTCCTCGGCCACCGGTTCCTCGGCGACCGGCTCCCCGGCGACCGGCTCCTTGGCCCGCTCCTCGGCCCGCTCCTCGGCAACCGGCTCCTCGGCGACCGGCTCCCCGGAGGTCCGCTCACCGGAGGAGGCGGGCTCCACGCCCTTCTTCGCCTCCTTGGCCGCGGAGAGCAGCACGGTGTCCTGCGGCTGCTGGTCCTCGAAGTTCTCCGGGTGGTGGCAGGCGACGCGCTGGCCCGGCCTCAGCTCGGCCAGCGGCGGCTCGGTCGTCCCGCAGATCTGCGTCGCCTTCCAGCACCGGGTGTGGAACCGGCAGCCGCTCGGCGGGGCGATCGGCGAGGGCACGTCGCCCTGGAGCAGGATGCGCTCGCTCTTGGCGTGCCGCCGCCTGGGGTCGGGGACCGGGACGGCCGACAGCAGCGCCTTGGTGTAGGGATGCATCGGCGACCGGTACAGCTGGTCCCGGTCGGCGAGCTCGACGATCTTGCCCAGGTACATCACCGCGATGCGGTCCGAGACGTGCCGGACGACGGACAGGTCGTGCGCGATGATCACGTACGTCAGGCCGAGCTCCTCCTGGAGGTCGTCCATCAGGTTGACGACCTGCGCCTGGATCGACACGTCGAGCGCGGAGACCGGCTCGTCCGCCACGACCATCCGCGGCTTGAGCGCGAGCGCGCGGGCGATGCCGATGCGCTGGCGCTGGCCGCCGGAGAACTCGTGCGGGTAGCGGTTGTAGTGCTCGGGGCTCAGGCCCACCAGCTCCAGCAGGCGCTGGACCTCCTTCTTGACACCGCCCTCGGGCTCGACGCCCTGGAGCCGGAACGGCGCCGAGACGATGGTGCCGATGGTGTGCCGGGGGTTCAGCGACCCGTAAGGGTCCTGGAAGATCATCTGGATGTCCCGGCGCAGCGGCCGCATGCCGCCGGTGCCGAGGTGGGTGATGTCCGTGCCGTCGAACTCGACCTTCCCGCCGGTCGGTTCCAGCAGCCGGGTGATGAGCCGGCCCATGGTCGACTTGCCGCAGCCGGACTCGCCGACGACGCCGAGGGTCTCGCCGCGGCGCACCTCGAAGTCGATGCCGTCGACGGCCTTGACCGCGCCGACCTGCCGTCGCAGCAGGCCCTTCTTGATGGGGAAGTGCTTGACCAGGCCCTCGACCTTGAGCAGTGGTGTCTCGTCGTCTCGGGTCACGGCCGTGGTCCCTGCCCGGGTATCGGTCTCGCTCACAGCTTCGGCGCAATCTCTTCGGTCCAGATCCGGCTGCGGTCCTCCTGCGACAGGTGGCAGGCGACGTGGTGCCTGCTGCCGACCTCGCGCAGCTCGGGGCGCTCGGTGCGGGTGATCCCGCCCTTGGGGACGTCCGCGTAGGGGCAGCGCGGGTTGAACGCGCAGCCCGAGGGGACGTTGATGAGGCTGGGCGGCTGGCCCTTGACCGGGATGAGCCGGTCGGTCTGCTCGCGGTCGATGCGCGGCATCGAGCCGAGCAGGCCCCAGGTGTAGGGGTGCGCGGGCTCCTGGAAGATCCGGTCGACCGGTCCGCGCTCCACGCAGCGCCCGCCGTACATCACGAGGATGTCGTCGGCGATCTCGGCGACCACGCCGAGGTCGTGCGTGATGATGATGACCGCCGAGCCGAACTCCTTCTGCAGGTCCCGGATCAGGTCGAGGATCTGCGCCTGCACGGTCACGTCGAGCGCGGTGGTCGGCTCGTCCGCGATGAGCAGCTCGGGGTTGTTGACCAGGGCCATGGCGATCATGGCGCGCTGGCGCATGCCGCCGGAGAACTCGTGCGGGTAGTTGTCGACCCGCTTGTGCGGCTCGGGGATGCCGACGCGGTCCAGGAGCTCGACGGCGCGCCTGCGGGCGGTCTTCTTGTCGACGTCGTGGTGGACCCGGTAGGCCTCGACGATCTGGCTGCCGACCGTGTAGTACGGGTGCATCGCGGACAGCGGGTCCTGGAAGATCATCGCCATCTCGCGGCCGCGCAGCCGGCGCACCTCGTCGGGGCTCGCCCCGACGAGCTCCTTGCCGCCCAGCCAGATCTCGCCGGACATCTGCACGTTCTTGCCCCGGTTGCCGAGCCGGTGCAGGCCCATGATGGCGAGCGAGGTGACGGACTTGCCGGAGCCGGACTCGCCCACGATGCCGAGGGTCCTGCCCTTCTCCAGCTGGAAGGAGAGGCCGTCGACGGATTTCACCAGGCCGTCGTCGGTCGGGAAGTGCACCTTGAGGTCGCGCACCTCCAGGAAGGCCTCGGGGGCCTTGCCGGTGCGTGCGGGCTCGCTCACGGCGGCCCCGGTCTTGGACAGGTCGGTCACGAGAGCCTCACCCGCGGGTCGACGGTGGCGTACAGCACGTCCACCACCAGGTTGCAGAGCACGACGAAGAAGGCGGCCAGCAGGGTGACGCCCAGGATCGGCGGCAGGTCGTTGTCGGTGATGGCCTGGACGGCGTACTGGCCGATGCCGGGCAGCGAGAACACCGACTCGGTGATCACCGCGCCGCCGAGCAGCAGGCCGATGTCCATGCCGAACACCGTGACGATCGGGGTGAGCGCCGCCCGCAGCCCGTGCTTGAGGACGACCTTGCGCTCCTTGAGGCCCTTGGCCCGCGCGGTGCGGATGAAGTCCTCGCTCATGGTTTCGAGCATGCCGGAGCGGGTGAGCCGTGCGTAGATGGCGGAGTACAGCAGGGCCAGCGAACACCACGGCAGGAACAGGGTGTTGGCCCACTGGGACGGATTCTCCGTGAACGGCACGTAGGTCCGCCCGAAGATGTCCAGCTGGTAGCTGAAGACGAGCAGCGCCAGCTGGCCGGTGAAGAACATGGGGAGCGACACGCCGGCGAGGGCGACGCCCATCGCGGCGCGGTCGAAGACCGAGCCCGGCTTGAGCGCGGAGACCACACCGGCGGCGACACCCGACAGCAGCCACAGCACGGCGGCGCCCGAGGCCAGGGAGATGGTCACCGGGAGACGGTCGACGAGCTGCGGCCAGACCTCGATGTGGTTCTTGAACGAGTAGCCGAAGCAGGGCACCTCGCACTTGGCCGTCGTGGGGCCGAGGTTGTAGGTGGTGCCGGAGACGATCCCCTTGATGAACTCCCAGTACTGCTCGTAGACCGGCTTGTCGAGCCCGAGGTTCTGCTTGACCGCCAGGATGTCTTCCGGCGAGGGGTTCTTCCCGATGTATTGCGCGGCCAGCTGATCGGGGGTCTGCCCGGCCAGTCTCGGCAGCAGGAAGAAGATGCCGAAGGTGACCGCGGTGACCACGAGCAGCAGGAGCACTGCCGCGATCGTCCGGCGGATGATGTACGAGATCACGGGGACCGGCGCCGGCGCCCGCGGGTCGAGTGGCCCGCGGGCGCCAATGCCTTCACCTGCCTTCCAGGGCTGCTTCTTCGCGCTACTTCTTGGTGGTGCCGAGGTTCAGGGCGTCGTACTGACCGCTCCAGGCGGCCGACGAGGCCACGTTGGTGGCGTGCGGCGAGCGGTACAGCAGGACCTTGAAGTAGGTCAGCGGCACGATGACGGCCTGGTCCATCGTCTTCTTGTCGATCTCGGCGTAGGCGGCGTTGCGCGCCGACTCGTCCGGGTTCTTGATGGTCTCGTCCAGCAGCTTGTTGACCGCGGGGTCGTCGAACTGGGAGAGGTTGGTGTTGCCGGAGTCGCTGATGGCCTTGCCGTTGAGGATCTGGTTCAGGAAGCCGTAGCCGGTCGGCCAGTCGGCGCCCCACTGCATCATCATCACGCCGATCTTCTGCTTCTCGGTGAACTTCGGCACGCCGGCGTAGTCCGTGAAGTACTTTCCGGACGGGTACTGCTTCATCTCGGCGTTGATGCCGACCTTCTTCAGCGAGTCGATGATCGCCGTGGCCGCGTCGACCTCCTGCTGGCGGTCGCTGCGCGCGGAGATGTAGGTCTTGAAGCCCTTCTCCTGGCCGCAGGCCTTCAGGTGCTCCTTGGCCTTGGCCGCGTCACCCTTGTTGCCGCTGGTGGCGTACGCGTCGAACTTCTGGTAGCCGATCACGTCCGGCGGGAGCACGGTGGAGGCGATGTCACCGCGGATCGGACCGCCCTGCGCGGTCTGCACGGCCACCTTGTCGATGGCGTACTGCACGGCCTTGCGGCACTCGACGTTGTCGAACGGCTTGACCTTGGTGTTGATCGCCGCGTAGACGAGACGGCCGCCGTAGGTGTTGTCGGTGTTGGCCTTCTGGTCCGCGTTGTTGAGCAGCTGGGCCTGGGTCTGGGTGTCCACACCGCGGCCGGCGAGGTCGACGGTGGTGGTGCCGGCCATCAGGTCCTTGTCGATGGTGGCCTGGTTGACCTTCAGGTTCACCACGATCTTGTCCGGGTACTGCTTGCGCAGCGGGTCCGTCTTGGGGTCCCACTGCTCGTTGCGCACCAGGACGACGCGCTTGCCCTCCTCGTAGCTCTGGAACTTGTACGAGCCGGAGGAGACGATCTTCTTGGTGTAGTCGACGCCGGTGTCCTTCGCCCGCGGCACCGGGGCGGTCTGCGGCGCGGTGACCAGGTAGTCGAAGTCCGCGAACGGCTGCTTCAGCTTGAAGGTGATCGTGTACTTGTCCGGCGTCTCGATCGACGCCAGGCCCTTGGTGCTCTTGTCCTTGTACGGGCCCTTGTACTTGTCGCCGCCCTCGAGGAACTGGCCGAAGTAGTTCGGGCCGAGGGAGAGCACGTCACGGGCGAAGTTCGAGCGCTCCACCGCGTACTTGACGTCCGCCGAGGTGACCTCGGTGCCGTCCTCGTACTTCACGCCCTGACGGATCTTGTACGTCCAGGTCCTGCCGCCGTCGGACTGCTTGCCCTTGCCCTCGGCGAGGTCCGGCACGATCTCGTTGCCCTTCTCGCCGGGGGCCGGCTTGAAGGTGAGCAGGGGACGCGCGTAGAGGCGGCTGAAGTTGTACATGTACGCGTAGTACGTGTTGCCCGGGTCGAAGGAGTCCGGGACGTCGGACATCGCGTAGGTGACCGTGCCGCCCTTCTTCGTGGAGGCGTTCACGACCGACGTGGTGGCGGCGTTGGCCTTCGCCTTGCTGCCCTCTTTGTCGCCGTTGTCTTCGGCCTTGCTGCAGCCTGCCAGAAGCAGACCGGCGCTGCTCACGGCCGCGACTGCGGTCATTACTGACCTTCGCATGATGGTCGGTTTCCCCTTCGTGATTGGAGACTTGGGCTGGACGCGGACACCGTCCGCGACCGCAGACGTCAGCGGCTGCGGGGGTCGAGGGCGTCCCGGAGGCCGTCACCGAGGAGGTTGAAGGCCAGTACGGTGATGAAGATGGCGAGACCGGGGACGATCATGTACTGCGGATCGACCTCGAAGAAGTCGACGGCCTGGTTGAGCATGCCACCCCATGACGCCTGCGGCGGCTGGATGCCGACGCCGAGGAAGCTGAGCGACGCCTCGAAGAGGATGTTGGTCGGGATGAGCAGCGTCGAGTAGACGATGATCGGGGCGACGAGGTTCGGCAGCAGTTCCTTGAACAGGATGTAGGGGCCGCCCGCGCCCATGCCCCGGGAGGCGTCCACGAACTCGCGCTCGCGCAGCGCCAGCGTCTGGCCGCGGACGATACGGCCCATGTACGGCCAGTTGAAGAAGCCGATGACGAAGATGAGCACGAGGATGTGCAGCGGCAGTCCCTCCAGCCCGAACGCGCCGCCCTGGAGCGTCGCCGAGATGGCGATGGCGAAGAGCAGCAGCGGGAAGGCCAGGAAGGTGTCCATCATGCGGCTGATGACCGCGTCGACCCGGCCGCCGTAGTAGCCCGCGATCAGGCCCAGCACGGTGCCGATCACGTTGGACAGGATCGTCGCGCCGAAGGCGACGACCAGGGAGACCCAGGAGCCCTCCAGGATGCGGGCGAGGATGTCGCGCCCGAACTTCGGCTCGACACCGAGCGGGTGGTCCCAGCTCATGCCGCCGAAGTCCCCCTTGGGAAGGGTGGTGTTGGGGTCGATCAGGTCCTGGTGGAAGGCGTTGGGGTCGAGGCCCAGCAGCGACTGCAGGGGGCGGGACAGGACCGCGGTCAGGATGAGCAGCACGACCACGACGCCGCCCGCCACCGCCACCTTGTCGCGCTTGAAGCGGGTCCAGGCGATCTGCCCCAGGGACCGGCCCTCGATCTGCTTGGACTCGACGCCCGCCAGTACGGCTTCCGGCTGGGCCTCGGCCTGCGATCCGGTGGTCTCGATCGGTGCCGTCACAAGTGCCCTGCCCCTTCTCGCCGGTGGTCACCGGCTTTCACATGCCGCTGTGCACGGCCTGACTCGCTTGTTGTCCGCACGGGGCCCCAGGTGATGCGGCATCACGTGTGGTCGAACGCTCGCGCCGAAACCCGCGCACAGGATCGATGGATCCCCCTGCTTGAGTCGGGAGTCTTCAACGTCTTCACGATCACCCGCCAGATCTCCCGGAAAAAGTATGCGCAACCGTGATGCTGTCAGGAGGGTTCCGTTATCCGGACGGCGGGTAATAGCCTTCGGACGTAGGCGAGTTGGACTATTGGGGCACCGGGGCGCCTTTCGCCCGCTTCTACGCGCGCAGAATGGTCGGCGGCCGTTCCCCGGGAGGTTCTCGGGGCGGTGCCGTGCCGGGTCAGTAACGGCCCTGTGCGGGCGGGTAGCCGTAACCGGCCGCCGGGGCCTGGACGGGGGCGGTGGCGTGCGCCTCGCGGTCGTAGAAGGGGCGGGCGTTGGCGCGCAGCCACATCGCGACCGGGTCGTGCGGGTCGGACATCGCCACGGTCGACACGGGCAGCCCGTCGGGGACCGCGCCGATGGACTGCTGCATCATCGCGCGCACCGCGTCCACGGCCGGCGGGGACGTGTCGTACACGTCGAGCCCGATGGCCAGGTACGGCGCCCCGAGGGCGGGCTGCACCCAGGCGCGGCGCAGCGAGCGGACCACCGGGGTGCGGTGGGCGTTCTGCGCGAGCAGGGCGTAGAACTGCGGGATCTCGATGGCCGGTTCCGACAGCCGCAGCGGTCCCGCGGGCTGCCGGTCCAGGCCGGTGGCGATGCGCCGCAGGTCCAGCCAGGGAATGCCGACGCCGCCGCCCGGCGCGTGCGGGTTGAGCCAGAGGCCGTAGTGGTCGGGGTAGAGGGCGCGGGCCGCTTCCAGGCCGTCGACCACCTCGTACGACCGGTTCCAGCCGCTGGCCGACAGCTCCTGGGCGGAGGTGACGCAGGGCGCGTAGCCGTAGCCGTCGACCTCCATGTTCCCGTACTGGGCGTCCGGGGAGCCGGCCTGGCCGTGCCACAGGAGCATCCAGACCTGACCCGTGGAGGGGGTCGCGAGCGCGCGCAGGAGCGCCTCGTAGGCGTCGTAGCGCCCGGGCGTGACCTGGCGCAGCATGTGCTCGACCTGGCCGGTCGCGGCGGTGCCGCTCGCGCTCACGTTTTACCGCCCCTCTGTACAACACCCTTGCCCGAGTCGTGCACCTAGCTTAAGCCCGCCCACGAGCCCGGGACCTGTGCCGCTCGCGCGGCCGCGGGCCGCGCCGGGCCGATCGCGCCCGCCCGGCGGCGTCGCGCCACGTCACGGCCGCCCTGCCCCCTCGGGCCGTCTCACCGGTCCCGCGTGTAGAAGGGCCGCACCCGGTCCCGCATCCAGTCGCCCACCGGGTCCTGGGCGACGTCCAGCAGGACGAGGTTGACGGGCCACTTCACCGGGACCCCGGCCAGGGCCCGGCCGAGGGCCTCCAGGGGCAGGGCGCGCAGGTCGCCCTCCCAGCGGGACAGCTCGACGCCCACGAACATCACCGGGTCGGCGGTCTCGATGGCGGCCAGGCAGCGGCGGGCGGACAGCACGACGCCGACGGCGTCGAACTCGGCCGAGGCGGCGGAGAGGAAGTCCACCGGGTCGTCCTGCCAGTCGGGTTCGAACAGGCGGACCCGGCCGCCGCCGGCGGAGCCGTCGAGCGGGGTGCGTCCGGCCCGGCACAGTTCGGCCACGGCGGGCGGCGGCAGCGGGACGCCGACCACGCCGCCCGGGTTCACCGCGATCCCGGCCTGCGGGGGCAGACCGCGGGCGAACTCCACGGCCGGGGCGATGGTGTACGACATGTGGGAGCCGACGACCTGGCGGAACTGCTCCTCGGAGCTGAACACCGGGACGTACGCCTGGCCCTCGATCTCCAGGGAGGGCAGGTCGAGGGAGCCGCTGTCCGGGCCGCCGCCCTGCGGCAGCGGCACCCAGACGAAGCTGCGGCCCAGCACCTCGATGATCCGGCCGCCCGCCGACGGCCCGGCGCCGAGGGACGCCGAGAGCACCTCCTCCAGCTCGTTGCCGGGCCACCCGCCGTGCGGGTGGGGGTGCGCCTGCGCCGGGAAGTCCGCGGAGAAGCCCGCCGGGAAGTCCATCTGCCTACCGCCTGCCTGGAACCTGCTGTGGCTGAAAAGGCTAGCGGGTGCCCGCGGGGGGAGGTCCTGCCCGGGCCCCGGTCCGGCGCGGCCCTGCCCGCGAGCGGCGGTGCGGGCCCGCGGACGAGCGCCCGCGCCGCGGCGGTGCGCGAGCCCGACGGGAGCGCCGGGGGCGCGCGGCACGGGCCGCCCGCCCGCGGTGACCGGCCCGGGGCGGCGGGGCGGCGGGCGGGGCCGCTCAGCCCGTGAACCCGATCCGGCGCAGCGCGTTCGCCGCGTCGCGGTCCACGAGGAGCGCCGAGCCGCAGCCCGCCGGAAGGTCGCCGCGCTCCGCCGCGCGCAGCAGGCGGGTGGTGGCCGCGCGGTGGCGCAGGAAGGCGTAGCGCGAGACGCCCCGGCCGCGGGCGCGCTGGCCGGCCAGGGCCTGCTCGGGGGTGACGTCGAGCAGCAGCAGGTGCAGGGCGCCGCCCCGGCGGCGGGCCTCGCGGGCCAGCCAGCGGCGCACCCAGGCCTGCGTGCCGCAGTCGTGCACGACCAGGCCCTCGCCGGTGCGCAGGGCGCGGCGCAGCCCGGCGTAGTGGGCGAGTCGGACGAGCGGGCGGTAGACCGCGTACGGCAGGAAGCGCGGCACGCGGCTCTCCCAGCGGTCGCGGGCGTCCTGGGAGTCGATGCGCGGCCCCTTGACGACGCGCCGCATCAGGGTGGACTTGCCGCTGCCGGGCAGGCCGGTGATGACGACGAGGTCCCGGGGGCCGAACAGCAGGGCGTGCGGGCTGCGGCCGCCCCGGTCGCGCAGGTCCCGGACGACGGGTGACCGCAGGGGGTCGCACGCCTCCCGGACCGGGGTGGCGGGCTGCTCCGGCAGCGCCATGCCCGTGGTGGCGGCGTACGCCGTGATCCTGTTCACCGTGATCGTCCTCCCCTGGGGCCAGGTACGGAGTCCCATCCCCGCCGAGTGTAAAGAGAAGGTAATACCGAAGGCCTCACGTTTGTGTTCGTTTCGTGCAACAGACCTGCTACAGGCCGCTGTGCCCGCCTGTGCCCGCCCTGCCTCCCCGGGAAAGATCCCCCTGCCGCGCCGGACCGATGCGTGCAATGATGAACGCGCCAACTGCATACCGGCCGTTTGAATCCGCGCGGGAGAGTTCCCAGCACCACGAGAGCTGGGGCGCCGAAGGAGCAAGTCCCTCCCTTGAATCTCTCAGGCCCCGTTACCGCGCGGGCGAGGCACATCTGAAAAGCGGGCCGCCGTCACGGCGGTCCCACCCAAGGTGCAAGCCCCGGTCGTCCCTGTGGCGGTCGTGGCGAACCTCTCAGGTTCCGATGACAGATGGGGAGGATCCCTCCTCGCCCGTCATGCGTTCACGCCCTGGGAGACGACCGACCGATGAGCAGTACCGATTCCCGTCCGCTCCGCCGTACCGCGCTCGATGCCCTGCATCGCTCGCTCGGCGCGACGATGACCGACTTCGCCGGCTGGGACATGCCCCTGCGCTACGGCTCCGAGCGCGAGGAGCACCTGGCGGTGCGCACCAGGGCCGGACTGTTCGACCTCTCCCACATGGGCGAGATCACCGTCACCGGCGCCGGGGCGGCCGCGCTCCTGGACTACGCGCTGGTCGGCAACATCGGCGCGGTCAAGGCCGGCCGCGCCCGCTACACCATGATCTGCCGCGAGGACGGCGGCATCCTGGACGACCTGATCGTCTACCGGCTCGGCGAGACCGAGTACATGGTCGTCGCCAACGCCTCCAACGCCCAGGTGGTCCTGGACGCGCTGGTGGAGCGCTCCGCGGGCTTCGACGCCGAGGTCCGCGACGACCGCGACGCCTACGCCCTGATCGCCGTGCAGGGCCCCGAGTCCCCCGGCATCCTGAAGGGCCTCACCGACGCCGACCTCGACGGCCTGAAGTACTACGCCGGCCTGCCCGGCACCGTCGCCGGCGTCCCCGCGCTGATCGCCCGCACCGGCTACACCGGCGAGGACGGCTTCGAGCTGTTCGTGAAGCCGGAGCACGCCGTGCGGCTGTGGCAGGCGCTGACCGAGGCGGGCGCGGGCGCCGGCCTGGTCCCGTGCGGGCTGTCCTGCCGGGACACGCTGCGCCTGGAGGCGGGCATGCCGCTGTACGGGCACGAGCTGACGACCGGCCTCACCCCCTTCGACGCCGGGCTCGGCCGGGTGGTGAAGTTCGACAAGGAGGGCGACTTCGTCGGCCGCGCGGCCCTGGAGCGGGCCGCCGCCCGCGCCGGGCAGAACCCGCCCCGGGTCCTCGTCGGCCTGGTCGCCGAGGGCCGCCGCGTCCCGCGCGCCGGATACCCGGTCGTCGCCGGCGGCCGGGTGATCGGCGAGGTCACCTCCGGCGCCCCCTCCCCCACGCTCGGCAAGCCGATCGCGATGGCCTACGTCGACGCGGCGCACGCGGCGCCGGGCACGCCGGGCGTCGGCGTGGACATCCGGGGCACCCACGAGCCGTACGAGGTCGTGGCGCTGCCGTTCTACCAGCGGCAGAAGTAGACACTGGAGGCGCGGTCGCACGGCCGGCGCGACCCCGTGCACCCGACCGGTGCGGCCCCGCACGTCCTCGCGCTGCTCCCCAGCGGTCCCAGCAGACCCCCATTCACCAGCACTCCCCCGCGTACAGGAGAATTCAGGCCATGAGCAACCCCCAGCAGCTGCGCTACAGCAAGGAGCACGAGTGGCTGTCGGCCGCCGAGGACGGCGTCTCGACGGTCGGCATCACGGAGCACGCGGCCAACGCGCTCGGCGACGTCGTCTTCGTCCAGCTCCCGGAGGTCGGCGCCACCGTGACCGCGGGCGAGACCTGCGGCGAGCTGGAGTCGACCAAGTCCGTCTCCGACCTGTACTCCCCGGTCTCCGGTGAGGTCACCGAGGTCAACGAGGACGTGGTGAACGACCCGTCGCTGGTGAACTCGGCCCCCTTCGAGGGCGGCTGGCTGTTCAAGGTGCGCGTCACGGACGAGCCGGCCGACCTGCTCTCCGCCGACGAGTACGACGCCCACACCGCCGGCTGAGGAGGCGCAGCCGTATGTCCGTCCTGAACACCCCGCTGCACGAGCTCGACCCGGCCGTCGCCGCCGCGGTCGACGCCGAGCTGCAGCGCCAGCAGTCCACCCTCGAGATGATCGCCTCCGAGAACTTCGCCCCGGTCGCGGTCATGGAGGCGCAGGGCTCGGTCCTCACCAACAAGTACGCCGAGGGCTATCCGGGCCGCCGCTACTACGGCGGCTGCGAGCACGTCGACGTCGTCGAGCAGATCGCGATCGACCGCGTCAAGGAGCTCTTCGGCGCCGAGCACGCCAACGTGCAGCCGCACTCGGGCGCGCAGGCCAACGCGGCCGCGATGTTCGCGCTGCTCCAGCCCGGCGACACGATCATGGGTCTGAACCTCGCGCACGGCGGGCACCTGACCCACGGCATGAAGATCAACTTCTCCGGCAAGCTGTACGACGTCGTCGCCTACCACGTCGGCGACGACGGCCGGGTCGACATGGCCGAGGTCGAGCGCCTGGCCAAGGAGGCCAGGCCGAAGCTGATCGTGGCCGGCTGGTCCGCCTACCCGCGGCAGCTGGACTTCGCCGCCTTCCGCCGGATCGCGGACGAGGTCGGCGCCTACCTCATGGTCGACATGGCGCACTTCGCCGGCCTGGTCGCCGCGGGCCTGCACCCCAACCCGGTGCCGCACGCGCACGTGGTCACCACCACGACCCACAAGACGCTGGGCGGCCCGCGCGGCGGTGTGATCCTGTCCACGGCCGAACTCGCCAAGAAGATCAACTCGGCGGTCTTCCCCGGTCAGCAGGGCGGCCCGCTGGAGCACGTGATCGCGGCCAAGGCGGTCGCCTTCAAGGTCGCGGCGAGCGAGGACTTCAAGGAGCGCCAGCGTCGTACGCTGGAGGGCGCGCGCATCCTCGCCGAGCGCCTGGTGAAGGACGACGTGAAGGCCGTGGGCGTGGACGTGCTGTCCGGCGGCACGGACGTGCACCTGGTCCTGGTCGACCTGCGGAACTCCGAGCTGGACGGCCGGCAGGCCGAGGACCGGCTCCACGAGATCGGCATCACCGTCAACCGCAACGCGATCCCGGACGACCCGCGTCCGCCGATGGTGACGTCGGGCCTGAGGATCGGCACGCCGGCCCTGGCGACCCGCGGCTTCACGGCCGAGGACTTCGCCGAGGTCGCGGACGTCATCGCCGAGGCGCTGAAGCCGTCGTACGACGCCGAGGCGCTCAGGGCGCGGGTGAGGGCACTGGCCGACAGGCACCCGCTGTACCCCGCGCTGAACAAGTAAGTCCCCGGTGGGGGCGCCCCGACCGGGCGCCCCGCCGGACCAGGAAGTCCCCGGCGGGGGCCCCGACCGGGCGTCCCGCCGCCCCGTAGTGAGGAGTGACCGTGGCCATCTCGGTCTTCGACCTGTTCTCGATCGGCATCGGCCCGTCCAGCTCCCACACGGTGGGCCCGATGCGGGCGGCCCGCATGTTCGCGCGCCGGCTGCGCAACGAGGGCCTGCTGGAGACGGTCGCGTCCGTGCGGTGCGAGCTGTACGGCTCGCTCGGCGCGACCGGCCACGGCCACGGCACCCCCAAGGCGGTGCTGCTCGGCCTGGAGGGCGACTCGCCGCGCACGGTGGACGTGGAGACGGCCGACGAGCGGGTGGAGGCGATCCGGGCCGGCGGCCGTCTGAGGCTCCTCGGCGAGCACGAGATCGCCTTCGACTTCGACGCGGACCTGAAGCTGCACCGCCGCAAGGCCCTGCCGTACCACGCGAACGGCATGACCCTGTGGGCGTACGACGCCTCGGGGACCGAACTGCTGAGCAAGACGTACTACTCGGTGGGCGGCGGCTTCGTCGTCGACGAGGACGCGGTGGGCGCGGACCGCATCAAGCTGGACGACACGGTCCTGAAGTACCCCTTCCGCACCGGCGACGAGCTGCTGCGCCTGACGAAGGAGACCGGCCTGTCGATCTCCTCGCTGATGCTGGAGAACGAGCGGGCCTGGCGCACCGAGGAGGAGATCCGCGCGGGCCTGCTGGAGATCTGGCGGGTGATGCGCGAGTGCGTGGCGCGCGGCATGTCCCGTGAGGGCATCCTGCCGGGCGGCCTGAAGGTGCGCCGCCGGGCCGCGAACACCGCGCGCAAGCTGCGCTCGGAGGGCGACCCGCAGGCCCTCGCCATGGAGTGGATCACGCTCTACGCGATGGCCGTGAACGAGGAGAACGCCGCCGGGGGCCGTGTCGTCACGGCTCCCACCAACGGCGCCGCCGGCATCATCCCCGCGGTCCTGCACTACTACATCAACTTCGTCCCCGGCGCGGACGAGGACGGCGTCGTCCGCTTCCTCCTCGCCGCCGGTGCGATCGGGATGCTCTTCAAGGAGAACGCGTCCATCTCCGGCGCCGAGGTCGGCTGCCAGGGCGAGGTCGGCTCGGCCTGCTCGATGGCGGCGGGCGCGCTCGCCGAGGTGCTGGGCGGCACCCCGGAGCAGGTCGAGAACGCGGCCGAGATCGGCATGGAGCACAACCTCGGCCTGACCTGCGACCCGGTGGGCGGCCTGGTCCAGATCCCGTGCATCGAGCGCAACGGCATGGCGGCGGTGAAGGCCGTCACGGCCGCCCGCATGGCCATGCGCGGCGACGGCTCGCACAAGGTCTCCCTGGACAAGGTCATCAAGACGATGAAGGACACCGGCGCCGACATGTCGGTGAAGTACAAGGAGACGGCCCGGGGCGGTCTGGCCGTGAACATCATCGAATGCTGAACGCGATCCCGCGTCGCGGCGCCTGATCCGGGGCATCATCCCAGCCCTGACCCCACCCAGAACCTCGGGGAGTGCCCATGCTCCGCGGCATCGACGTCAGCTCGTACCAGCCCTCCTCCTACGACACCGACGGCCTCTCCTTCGTCTTCGTCAAGGCGACGGAGGGCCGCTCGTACGTCAACCCGAAACTGGCCGCCCAGACGAAGACCGCCCGTGAGGCCGGTCTGGTCGTCGGCTTCTACCACTTCCTGTGGCCCGGCAACCTCACGGCCCAGGCCGAGTACTTCCTCGCCAAGGCCCCGGACCGGCCGGGCGACATCCTCGCCGTCGACTGGGAGACCACCGGCGAGGGCACCCACGCCGGCAACGCGGAGAAGGACCGCTTCATCAGGAAGGTGAAGGAGTTACGGCCGGACAACCGGGTCGTGCTCTACTGCAACCGGCACTTCTGGCTGAACGTCGACACGACCTCCTACGCGGGCGACGGCCTGTGGATCGCCGACTACGTGACGGCGGGCAGGCCCCGCATCGAGGCGAAGTGGCGCTTCCACCAGTACACCGACGACCCGCTGGACAAGAACGTGGCCGACTTCGCGAGCAGGGCCGCGCTGCGGACGTGGGCCGAGGGGGCCTGACGGCTCGCGGCCCCGGGCGACAGGAGGAGTGGTGCGCATGGCCGGGACGGTCGCTGCGGTCAGCAGCAACGGGACGTACTCCTTCGGCAAGCCGAACCGGGAGAGCATCACCTTGCTGGCGGGGCTCGGGGTGGAGGGGGACGTCCACGCCGGCACGACGGTGAAGCACCGGTTCCGGATGAGGCGGGATCCGTCGCAGCCCAACCTGCGGCAGGTGCACCTCATCCACGAGGAGCTGTTCGAGGAGGTGCGCGAGGCCGGGTTCGACGTGGCGGCCGGGCAGCTCGGGGAGAACGTCACGACCCGCGGCGTCGATCTGCTGGGGCTGCCGGCGGGGGCGCGGCTGCGGCTCGGGGCGGAGGCCGTCGTCGAGGTCACCGGGCTGCGCAGGCCGTGCGTCCAGATCGACCGGTTCCGCAAGGGTCTGATGCGGGAGGTCGCCGGGCGGGACGCCGACGGGGGCGTGCGGTTCAGGGCCGGGGTGATGGGCGTCGTCGTCCGCGGTGGCGCGGTGCGGCCCGGGGATCCGGTCGGGGTGCTGCTGCCGGACGGGCCGCACCGGCCCCTGGACGTCGTCTGAACCGGCCGGGCTTACGCCCGGAACTCCGGCTTGCGCTCCGGGGACGCCTCCGCCAGGGCCCTGGTGACGGCCTCGGCGCCGGCGCGCAGGCCGTACACCGGGGTGTCGGGCTGCTGGCGCCAGGAGTCGTCGATGCCGCCCGCGTCGACGGTGTCGAAGCCGAGCTCGTCGATCAGGGCGCGGACCTTCGCCTTGGCCGCCTCGTCGTCGCCGGCCACCGGGAGGGCCAGGCGGCCGGGGTCGCCGACGGGGCGCGGGCGGTCGAGGATGTCCTGGGCGTAGGTGCCGTTGAAGGCCTTGATCACCGGGTGGCCGATCTGCCGTTCCGTCCAGCGGCTCTCGGTGAGGCCCTCGTCCTCGATGGCCGCGATCCTCCCGTCGCGCTGCCGGGGGTAGTAGTTGCCGGTGTCGATGACCGCGACGCCTTCGGCCGCCTCGTCGAGGAGGCCCTTCGGCAGGTCGGGGACCGCCTTGACCGGGACCGCGACGACCACGACCTCGGCGCCGCGCGCCGCCTCCCCGACCGTCACGGGGGTCGCGCCGGTCTCTTCGGCCAGGTCCGTGAGCGTGTGCGGTCCGCGGGAGTTGGCGACAAAGACGTCGTGGCCGAGGGCGGTGAGCCGCCGGGTGAGGTTGCCGCCGATGTTGCCCGCGCCGATGATGCCGATCCTCATGACGGCCGCCCTTCGAAGTGTATGCGCCTGCATATGTCTTCCGTCGGTCGCGTCAACCCCCGGGACCACCGGGCTATTCCGGCTCCTCCGCCCTTCGTGTGACGCCGGCCCCGCAGGGCGATCCCGCTCCCGCCGGACGGCGAGGGGCCCGGACCGGGACGGTCCGGGCCCCTCGCCACACGGGTGTCACTTGTTCAGGTGCGCCCAGAACTCGTCGAACGACAGGAGCTTGTCGCCGTTGAGGTCGCGGCTGGCGATGATCGCCTCGGCCACCGTCTCGGTGACGTTCCAGTCGCCCCCCTGCGCCAGGGCGGTCTTGAACTCGGCAGCGGTGACGAACCCGTCCCCGTCCGTATCGATCCGCTCGAACTGCTTGCGCGCTTCCTCGATGTCCGCCACCGGTCCGCCCCTCGTCTCGTGCTGTGCGTCGTGTTGCCGGAGGTCAGATTAACCGCCCGCGCGAGCGCGCAGTGCGGCGACCACCCACCCGAACTCCTCGCGGTGGGCCGGCATGGGCCGGCCCTCGAGGACGCAGAGCAGTTCGCGGTAGCGGGCGAGCCGGTCGTCGGCCGCCGACTCCAGGCGTTCCAGCACGGCGGCCCGGTCCGCGTCCCCCAGCAGCTCGCGCAGCACCTCCTCGGCCTGCGGCGCCTGCGGCGCGATCCCCCGCTCCCGGGCCCGGGCCGCCAGCCGGATCAGGCGCTGGGCGAACCACAGGGACTCGCCCGCGGGCGACGCGTGGCCGCGGTCGGCCGCATTGAACTCCGCGGCCGTCCGCATCTGCCTCCGGAACCCGGGGTCCTGCAGCATCCCGGCCAGCTCGACCCAGGCGTCCACCTGCTCGGCGGTCGGGTCGTCCGGCAGGTCCGCGGCGGTGTTGCGCATCCGTTCCAGGATCACCGGGTCCGCGGTGTCCAGCCCCTGGAACAACTCGTCCGCGAACTCCTCCACGATCCGCCTGCGCTCGGCGGCCGACAGCCGCGCCAGTCTGTTCATCAGCGCCGTCTCCTGCGCGGTCGAGCCGCGCCGTGCCACGGTCGACAGCACCGCACGGGTCACCTTCAGCGAACGGATCTGCGCGTCCAGCGCCGCCACGTGCGCGGCCGCGACCTCGGCGACCGTCCGCTCCCCGGCCAGCACCTCGCGCACGGCGCCCAGGCCGAGGCCGAGTTCGCGCAGGGTGCGGATCAGTTCCAGACGGGCCAGGGACGCGGCGTCGTAGAGCCGGTAGCCGCCCGTGGAGCGGGCCACCGGGGGCAGGGCACCCTCGTCGGACCAGTAGCGGATGGTGCGCACGGACAGTCCGGTGGCGCGGGCCAGCTCGCCGATGGTGAGAAGTCCGGTGCCGTTCTCGATCATGTCTGGGAGTCTGGGCCCTCCAGTGGGTGGAGACACAAGGAGCGCGCGGTGGCGGACAGCCTGCGGGACATCCTCGACGCGGCGGCGCGGGGCGTCTTCCCGCCGCCGGACGGCACCACCACGGTCGTGCCGCAGCCCTGCGCCCGGGACGCGGGGGTGCTCGCCTTCACCGCGCACTCGGTGGTCTTCACGGACGAGGACCCCCGGTGGGTGCGCGACGCGCTGGACGCGCTGGAGTGCGACGCGCTCGCCGCCACGATGAACGCCCGCTTCCTGACCGCCCTCATGGAGCGGACGGGCCGGGTGACGGACACGATCGACGTCCTGCTGGCCGGCGCTCCGCTGGCGGGCGCTCCGCCGGTCGCGCTGCGCGAGATCCACGATCCGGCCCATCCGCGGGTGGCCGCCGCCCTCCGGCGGCGCGACGGGATACGGGTGTGGGCGGCGGACGGCGGAGTGCTCGTCCTGGGACACGGGGTCGCCGGACGGCTGGAGGTCGCGGTCGAGGTCGACGAGGGGGCACGGCGGCGGGGGCTGGGGCGCGCGCTGGTGACGGCCGCCCGGCAGCTGGCCACCGAGCCGGTGTGGGCCCAGGTGTCGCCGGGGAACGCCCGCAGCCTGCGGGCGTTCCAGGCGGCCGGCTACCGGCCGGTGGGGGCGGAGGCGCTGCTGCGCGCCCGGCCTGGTGGGGCGGGCCGCTCCGGCGACCGCTCATGAGCCCGGCCCTGGTCGCCTGGTCGTCCTGGTCGCCTGGTCGTCCAGGTCGCCTGGCGGACGCCGCTGACGTACTCGCGGCTGATGCCGCCGGGCGCTGGTGCGGTGGTTCCCACCGGGCCGCCCCCCTTGTCGCAGGGGCCGTGGTCGTGGGCGGTGGACACGTGCGGGGAGGACGGGCCGCCCTCCCCGGGGACGGCCGCGGGGGCCCGGCCGGCGGTGCGTCGGAGCCTGCCGCGGCTCCCGCGCCGCAGCGGCTCCGGGGCGGTGCGGCCAGTGTCCACGCGGCGGCCGGCCCGCGGTCAGCGGAAGACGCCGGTGTGGCCGAGCGAGTAGCGGCCCGGCTGCGGGTACACCGCGAGGCCGTGCGGGCCGCTGCCGACGGGGATCCGGGCGAGCTGGGCGCCGGTGCGGGTGTCGAGGGCGTACACCTCGGCGTCGTAGCGGCCCGAGAGCCACAGGACCTTGCCGTCGGCGGAGACCCCGCCCATGTCGGGGCTGCCGCCGCCGGGCAGGCGCCACTTCTTCGTCACCCTGCCCCGGGTGAAGTCGAAGACGGAGACGGTGCCCTCGCCCCGGTTGGAGACGTACATCTCGCGGGAGTCGCGGCTGACGTACAGGCCGTGGCAGCCCTTGCCGGTGGGCAGGAAGGCCGGTTCGGTGAACCTGTCGCCGTCGAGGACCCACATGCCGTGGGCGGCCATGTCGGCGATGTAGAACTTCCTGCCGTCCGGCGAGACCTTGACGTCCTGCGGCATCGCGCCCTCCAGGGGCAGCCTCCGCTGCCCGACGACCTCCATCTTCTCGGTGTCGACCTTGAGCAGTTCGCCACTGAACTCGCAGGAGACGATGAAGTAGCGGCCGTCGAGGGAGAAGTCGGCGTGGTTGACGCCGTAGCAGCTGACGGGGACGGTCTTCTTCGGCTTCATGGTGTGCGGGTCGCGGAAGACGAGCTCGCGGTCCAGGGAGGCCATGACGACGGCGTACCTGCCGTCGGGCGTGAAGTAGAGGTTGTACGGGTCGTGCACCTCGACCGGCTCGCCCGCCTTCCCGGTCCTCGGGTCGATGGGGGTGAGGGTGTGGCCGCGGTTGTTGTTGACCCACAGGGTCCTCAGGTCCCACGAGGGCACGACGTGCTGGGGCTGGCGGCCGACGGGGATCGTGTCGACGATCTCGTACGTCCTCGGGTCGATGACGGAGACGGTGTCCGACTCGCTGTTGGGGACGTAGACCCGGGAGGGGAAGTCCTTGACCACCGGCGAGAGCTTGTCCGGGCGGTCGGCGGCGTACACGTCCCGCGGGTCGAGGACGGGCGGCATGCCGGGCAGGCCGTCGACGTGCTTCTTCTCGGCCGGGGCGGGCGCGGCCGTCCGGCTGGTCTCGGCGGCCCGGTCCCGCGTCTGGGTCCCGGTGCCGCAGGCGGCCAGGGCGACGAGACCGCACAGGCCGGCGGCCGCGAGCAGGGTGCGGGTGATTCGGGTGGGGTGCGTCACCCGCACCATTTAAGGCCGGTCACAGAAGAAAACCGGCAATTCGCCCGTTTGCCGGACCGCAGCGGGTCGCGGGCCGCCCGGCCGGCGGTCCGGCCCGCAGGTCACGGGACCGCCGCGCCGCCTCAGCCGGCCACCCTCAGCAGCAGCACCGTCCGCGCCGGCACCGTGATCCCGGTGCCCGCCCGGTGCTCCTCGCCCGGCGCCTCGGCCTGCTCCTCCCGGCCGGTGTCGACGACCACCTCGTACCGCTCCGCCCACGGCGGGCCCGGCAGCGCGAACTCCACCGGCTCCTCCCCCGCGTGCAGCACGGCGAGGAAGCTGTCGTCGAGGATCTGCGCGCCGCGTTCGTCGCGGCCCGGGATGTCCCGCCCGGAGAGGTACATGCCGAGGGTGGCGGCGGGCGCGTACCAGTCCTGCTCGGTCATCTCGGTGCCCCGCGTGGTGAACCACGCCAGGTCCCGCAGCCCGTCCGCGGAGTGCGCCCGCCCGGAGAAGAACGCCCGGCGCCTGAGGACCGGGTGCCGGTGGCGCAGGTCGATCAGGCGGGCCGTCAGGTCGAACAGGGCCTTCCAGCCGGGTTGCTCCAGCAGGCTCCAGTCCACCCAGCCGATCTCGTTGTCCTGGCAGTAGGCGTTGTTGTTGCCGCGCTGGGTGCGGCCGAGCTCGTCGCCGGCGACCAGCATGGGCACGCCCGTCGACAGCAGCAGGGTGGTCAGCAGGTTGCGCAGCTGGCGGCGGCGCAGCGCCCGCACCCCCTCGTCGTCGGTCTCGCCCTCGACGCCGCAGTTCCAGGCCCGGTTGTCGTTCGTGCCGTCCCGGTTGCCCTCGCCGTTGGCCTCGTTGTGCTTGCGCTCGTAGCTCACCAGGTCGCGCAGGGTGAAGCCGTCGTGGGCGGTGACGAAGTTGACCGAGGCGTAGGGCCTGCGCCCGCCCCAGGCGTACAGGTCGCTGGAGCCGGACAGGCGGTAGCCCATCTCGCGGACATCGGGCAGGGCGTGGCGCCAGAAGTCCCGCACGGCGTCGCGGTAGCGGTCGTTCCACTCCGTCCACAGCGGCGGGAAGGCGCCCACCTGGTAGCCGCCGGAGCCGATGTCCCAGGGCTCGGCGATCAGCTTGACCCGGCGCAGCACCGGGTCCTGGGCGATGACGGCCAGGAACGGGGAGAGCATGTCGACGTCGTGCATGGAGCGGGCGAGCGCCGCCGCCAGGTCGAAGCGGAAGCCGTCCACGCCCATCTCCGTCACCCAGTAGCGCAGCGAGTCGGTGATCAGGCGCAGCACGTGCGGCTGGACGACGTGCAGGGTGTTGCCGCAGCCGGTGTAGTCGGCGTAGCGGCGGGCGTCGGGCTGGAGGCGGTAGTAGCGGCGGTTGTCGATGCCCTTCAGGGAGAGGGTGGGGCCGTACTCGCCGGCCTCGGCGGTGTGGTTGTAGACGACGTCGAGGACGACCTCGATGCCGGCCGCGTGCAGGGCGCGCACCATGCGCTTGAACTCGCCGACCTGCTGGCCGGTGGTGCCGGAGGCGGCGTAGGCGGCGTGCGGGGCGAAGTAGCCGATGGAGTTGTAGCCCCAGTAGTTCCTCAGGCCGCGGCGCAGCAGGTGGTCCTCGTGGGCGAACTGGTGCACGGGCAGCAGTTCCACGGCCGTCACGCCGAGCTTCACCAGGTGCTCGATCGCCGCGGGGTGCGCGAGACCGGCGTAGGTGCCGCGCAGCTCCTCCGGGATGCCGGGGTGCAGCTTGGTGAAGCCGCGCACGTGCAGCTCGTAGATGACCGAGTCGGCCCACGGCGTCTTGGGGCGGCGGTCGTCGGACCAGTCGTCGTCGTCGTGGACCACCACGCCCTTGGGGACGAGGGGGGCGGAGTCGCGGTCGTCGCGGACGGTGTCGGCGACGTGCTGCTGCGGCCAGTCCCGGACGTGCCCGTACACCTCCGGCGGCAGGCCGAAGTCGCCGTCCACCGCGCGCGCGTACGGGTCGAGGAGCAGCTTGGCCGGGTTCCAGCGGGCGCCGGTCCACGGGTCCCAGCGGCCGTGCACCCGGTAGCCGTAGCGCTGTCCGGGCAGGACGCCGGGCACGAAGCCGTGCCAGATCTCGTGCGTCAGTTCGGTGAGCCGGACGCGCGTCTCCTTTCCCCGGTCGTCGAAGAGACACAGTTCGACGCCCTCCGCCCCGCCCGCCCACAGCGCGAAGTTGGTGCCGGCCACGCCGTCCGGTCCCACCCGGAACCGGGCGCCCAGCGGCGTCGGCGCGCCCGGCCGGGCGGGCACGGTGGGCGGCGGCGCGGCACGCCGCGCGCCGCTCACGGCGGCGGCCGGGCGCCCGTCCCCGGTGGCCCGCCTCCCGGCCACCGCCTCCTGCTCGGCTGCGCTGGACACCTGTCAGCCTCCCGCGGCTCGTGGGACGACGGGGGACAGGGGCGTGCGGCCTTCGGTCACACGGCTCCGCCGCGGCTCCCCTGCGCGTCGTCCTCCCCACTGTTCTGCCCAGAGGGCGGCTCGCACTCACGTTTCCCCGGGGGGCGGCATGGTCGTTTCCCCGAGGGAGCCCCGTCGTTGGGTTCCTCGTGAGGCACGTAGAAGGGCGCGCACGGCGCGCGAGGGCCGCGCTGGCCGCCGTAGTGACATGGGCAGGACTGCTGGCCGGGGCCGTCGGCTGCACCTCGGACGACCCCGGCGGGGTCCACGGGGCACCCGGCGCTCCCCCGGACCCGGACCCGGAGGAGGTCATCCGCATCTTCCCCGCCGACGGCAGCAGGGGCGTGCGCCCCGGCGAGAAGCTGAGCGTGCGGGTGCCGGGCGGGCGGCTGGAGTCGGTGAAGGTCGTGCGGTCCCAGGACGCGCAGGACACCCCGGTGCCCGGCCGGGTCGCCGCGGACGGGCAGAGCTGGGAGCCGGACGCCCACCGGCTCGCCCTGGCCGCCCGCTATACGGTCGACGCCGTGGCCCTGGACCGCCGCGGGCGCCGCTCGGCCCGCCACGCGACGTTCACGACGCACGTCCCCGAGGAACGGTTCATCGGGTACGTCGCCCCCGAGAACCGCGCCACGGTCGGCACCGGGATGATCGTCTCGCTGGAGTTCAACCGGGAGATCCGGTATCGCGCGGCCGTGGAGCGCGCCGTCAGCGTGACCGCCGAGCCGGCCGTGGAGATCCGTCCGCACTGGTTCGGCCGCTCCCGGCTCGACTTCCGCCCCGAGCACTACTGGAAGCCCGGCACCAAGGTCACCGTCTCCCTGCGCCTGCGGGACGTCGAGGGGGCGCCCGGGGTCTACGGGCTGCAGCACAAGACGTTCACCTTCACCGTCGGCCGCAGCCAGGTCTCCCTCGTGGACGCGGCGAAGCACACCATGCAGGTGCGGCGGGACGGCACGCTGCTGGCCACCGTGCCGATCACGGCCGGGGCGGCGAAGTCCCCCACCTACAACGGGAAGATGGTGGTGACCGAGATGCTGGAGCTGACCCGGATGAACGGCGCCACGGTCGGCTTCAAGAAGGCCGACGGCAGGGGCGAGTACGACATCCCGGACGTGCCGCACGCCATGCGGCTGACCACCTCCGGCACCTTCCTGCACGGCAACTACTGGGCGCACGAAAGCGTCTTCGGCCGCACCAACGTCAGCCACGGCTGCGTGGGGCTGCGCGATGTGAAGGGCGGCGGCCCGGACACCCCGGCGGGCTGGTTCTTCGACCGCAGTCTCGTCGGGGACGTCGTCGAGGTCGTCCACAGCAAGGACAAAACGGTCGCTCCCGACAACGGGCTCGGCGGGTGGAACATGAGCTGGGAGGCGTGGAAGACGGGCAGTGCGGTGAAGTGAACCGGCGCAGGGGCGAGTAGGCCGGCCGAGGGGGGCGGGTCGGCCCGCCTCTCCGTCGAAGTTGGGACTGAACGGTGACACTCGCCCCGTCCCCGACGCCCCTGACCTGTGGTTACTATGCGCCGGTGCGCGCGGAACGCGCAGGGGTGCAGGCCCGGTCGGGCCCTGCGAGGGGAGAAGACTTGAACGAGCGGCCGATACGGGGGGCGTCGGTTGACGCACGGGTGCGAAACGGCGGGAGGCTGCCGGCGCTGCTGCTCGGCGCGCTGCTGCTCACCGTCACCGCGTGCGGCGGCGGTTCGGACGCGGGGTCCGGGGACGGCAAGGGCAGGGGCGCCGGGGGGTCGGGCACCGCGCGGAGCGGGCAGTCCGAGGCCGTCGTCGGCATCACGCCGAAGGACGGCGCCACGTCGGTCGACACCAGCGGCGCGCTCGAGGTCAGCGCCGGCCGGGGCAAACTGACCGAGGTGGTGGTCGAGGACGCCAAGGGCAGGAAGGTCGCGGGACGGATATCCGGGGACGGCGCCTCCTGGACGCCGTCCACCCACCTGTCGGCCGCCACGAAGTACACCGTGCACGCGGTCGCCGAGGACTCCGAGGGCCGTACGGCCTCGAAGGACGCGAGTTTCACCACCCTGACGCCGAAGAAGACCTTCACCGGCACCTTCACCCCCGAGGACGGCTCCACGGTGGGCGTCGGCATGCCGTTCTCCCTCCGCTTCTCCCGGGGCATCACCAACCCCGACGACGTCGAGAGGGCCGTCCGGATCAGGACGGAGCCGGCCGTCGACGTCGAGGGCCACTGGTTCGGCAACGACCGCCTCGACTTCCGCCCCGAGAAGTACTGGAAGGCCGGCACCAAGGTCACGGTCGACCTCGACCTCGACGGCGTCGAGGGCCGCCCCGGCGTCTACGGCGAGCAGGACAAGACCGTCTCCTTCACCATCGGCCGCAGCCAGGTCTCCGTCGTGGACGCCAAGAAGCTCACGATGAAGGTCGTGCGGGACGGCAAGGTGATCAAGACCATCCCCGTCACCACCGGCAAGCCCGGCATGGAGACCTGGAACGGCCAGATGGTCATCAGCGAGAAGCTGAAGGTGACCCGCATGAACGGCGAGACGGTCGGCTACGGCGGCGATTACGACATCAAGGACGTCCCGGACGCCATGCGGCTGACCACCTCCGGCACCTTCATCCACGGCAACTACTGGGCGAGCGGCGCCTTCGGCAACTACAACGCCAGCCACGGCTGCATCGGCCTGCGCGACGTACGCGGCGGCTGGGACAAGAGCGCGCCGGGGGCCTGGTTCTTCAACCACTCCATGATCGGCGACGTGGTGGTCGTCAAGAACTCCGACGACCGGACCGTCGCCCCGGACAACGGGCTCAACGGCTGGAACATGCCGTGGGCGGAATGGAAGAAGTGAGCCCCGGATGACCGACGGGCCCGGTGTGACCGACCGCACCGGGCCCGTCGTCGTTAGTCCCCGTTAACCTGCTGCGCATGACCGTACATCTCGAAGTGGCGGACGGCGTCGGCACGCTGCGCCTGGACCGCCCGCCCATGAACGCGCTGGACGTCGCCACGCAGGACCGGCTCAAGGAGCTCGCCGAGGAGGCCACGCGCCGCGAGGACGTGCGCGCCGTGGTGCTCTACGGCGGCGAGAAGGTGTTCGCGGCGGGCGCGGACATCAAGGAGATGCAGGCGATGGACCACACCGCGATGGTCCTGCGCGCCCGCGCCCTGCAGGACTCGTTCACGGCGGTGGCCCGCATCCCCAAGCCCGTCGTCGCGGCCGTCACCGGCTACGCGCTGGGCGGCGGCTGCGAGCTGGCGCTGTGCGCGGACTACCGCATCGCCGGGGAGAACGCCAGGCTGGGCCAGCCGGAGATCCTGCTCGGCCTGATCCCGGGCGCGGGCGGCACCCAGCGCCTGTCCCGCCTGATCGGCCCCTCCAAGGCCAAGGACCTGATCTTCACGGGCCGTCAGGTGAAGGCCGACGAGGCCCTCGCGCTGGGCCTGGTGGACCGCGTGGTCCCGGCCGCCGAGGTGTACGAGCAGGCCCGCGCGTGGGCCGCGAAGCTGGCACAGGGCCCGGCGCTGGCGCTGCGCGCGGCCAAGGAGTCGATCGACACGGGCCTGGAGACGGACATCGAGACGGGTCTGGCCGTGGAGCGGAACTGGTTCGCGGGCCTGTTCGCCACCGAGGACCGCGAGCGGGGGATGCGCAGCTTCGTCCAGGAGGGCCCGGGCAAGGCGAAGTTCCTCTGAACCGCCCCGGCTCGTCCTGAACCGCCCCGCACCGCCGGGAAGACTTCCCCGGCTGCCGACTGCCGGCCTGGCGTCCGGGCGTCCGGGCGTCCGGTCCGGGCCCCTCGACGGGGCGGTTCGCGGCGGCCCCGGCGCCGCTTCGAGCCCGTCCCGCCGGGGGATTCGCCGACCGCCGCCCGGCGGGCGGTCGCCGCAGGCCGCAGGGGCCGGGACCGGCTCGGCCATGCCAGGGGCATATGCCGGACCACCGGCGCACGGCGGGGGCTCACCGGGGGCGCATTCCCCGGGAACGGCCCCGGCGGGCACGCGGGACGGCCATCATGGGGGCATGGCGGGGCTGGAGGGTACGCAACAGCCGGGGGGAGACGGACGCGCGACCGCGGCGCGCTGGTCGCCGGCGGTCGAGGACGAACACGCGCTCAGGGCGCTGGAGTTGTTCGGCAACCCGGCGGAGTCGGAGGTCTCGCTGCCGTCCCGTCCCGAGTCCGCGGCCACCGCGCGGCGGCTGGCCCAGGTGGTGATCCTGCGCGAGTGGCGGCTCGGCCCCAGGACGGCGGAGGACGCCGTGCTGCTCGTGTCGGAGCTGGTGGGCAACGCCGTGCGCCACACCGGCGCCCGCGTCTTCGGCCTGCGGATGCGCCACCGCCGCGGCCGGATCCGCGTCGAGGTCCGCGACCCCTCCCGCGGCCTGCCCTGCCTGATGCCGGTGCAGGAGACGGACGTCAGCGGCCGGGGGCTCTTCCTGGTCGACAAGCTGTCCGACCGGTGGGGGGTCGACCTGCTGCCGCGCGGCAAGACGACGTGGTTCGAGATGCGGGTGGCGGACCGCTGAGAGGTCCGGCCGGGCGGCGCGTCCGGCTTCCCGCACCCACGGGTCGTAGGACCAGCGGCCGACTCCGGTCGGGTCAAAACTCGCTGGGCAGTGCCGGTGGCGATCCGTAGGCTCGCTGCCGATGCCCACACCACCCGCCCCCGCCGAGGACCGTTCCGCCGTCAGGTCGCTGCTGCGGCTGTGGCCGTATGTGCGGCCGGTGCGGACACGGCTGTTCACCGCCGCGTTCGTCGCCGTCGTCGCCTCCTGCGTGGGGCTGGTGATCCCCCTCCTCCTGAAGTGGATGGTGGACGGCCCGATCGCCGGCCGGGACCCGGCGGGCGTGTGGCGGGGAGCGCTGTACCTGCTGCTGCTCGGGTTCGCGGAGGCCCTGCTGTTCGGGCTGCGGCGGTGGCTGGTGGCGCGGCCGCTGTCGCACGTCGAGGCGGAGATGCGGGCGGACCTGTACCGGCACCTGCAGCGGCTGCCGGTCGCCTTCCACGACCGGTGGGCCTCGGGGCAGCTGCTGTCCCGGGGCACCACGGACCTGATGCTGCTGCGCATGTTCCTCGCCTTCCCGCTGACGTTCCTGCTGGTCAACGGGGTGACCATCGTCATCGGCGTGATCATCATGCTGCTGCAGGACTGGACGCTGGGGCTGGTGATCCTCGGTCCGGCCGTGCCCGTGATGGTGCTGTGCGTGGTCTTCGAGAAGCGGTACGCCGAGGTGGCGCGGCTCGCCCAGGACCAGGTGGGGGACCTGACCACGGTGGTCGAGGAGAGCGTGCTCGGCATCCGGGTCATCAAGGGGTTCGGGCAGCACCGCAGCCAGGCGCGCGCGTTCCGGGAGCTGTCGAAGACGCTGCGGAGGACGGAGCTGCGCAAGGCCCGGCTGCTGGCGGCGATCTGGGGCGTCATCGTGACGCTGCCGGAGCTCGCCATCGGCGGGGCCCTGGTGGCGGGAGCCGTCCAGGTGGCCGACGGCTCCCTGTCCGCCGGGACGCTGGTGGCGTTCCTGTCGACGGCCCTGGCGCTGCGCTGGCCCGTGGAGTCGATCGGGTTCCTGCTGGCGATGAGCCAGGAGGCCGCCACGGCCACGGAGCGGTACTTCGAGGTGATGGACGCCGAACCGGAGTCCGATCCGCCCCGCCGCGCGGCCGGCCCCCGCGCCGTGCGGCGGGACGGCCTGCGCTTCCACCACGTCACCTTCCGCTACCCCGACGCCCCTCCCGACGCCCCTCCCGTCCTCGACGGCGTCGACCTGCACATCCGCCCCGGCGAGTCCATGGCCCTGGTCGGCGCCACCGGGAGCGGCAAGACGACCCTCACCGCGCTCGTCCCGCGCCTGCACGAGGTGACCGGCGGGCGGATCACGCTCGACGGCGTGGACATCACCGCCATGTCCCGCGAGGAGCTGCGCGCCAAGGTCGCCGTCGCCTTCGAGGAACCCACCCTCTTCTCGGCCGCCGTGGCGGAGAACGTGCTGATGGGGGCCGAGGACGCCGGTCCCGCCGAGCTGGAGCGGGCGCTGGCCGTGGCGCAGGCCGGCTTCGTGCACGCCCTGCCGCGGGGCGTCGACACCCAGGTGGGCGAGCAGGGGCTCAGCCTCTCCGGCGGGCAGCGGCAGCGGCTGGCGCTCGCGCGGGCCGTGGTCGGGCGGCCGGAGTTCCTCGTGCTGGACGACCCGCTGTCCGCCCTCGACGTCCACACGGAGGCCGCCGTGGAGGCCGCCCTGCGGCAGGTGCTGGCGGACACCACCGCCCTGATCGTGGCGCACCGGCCGTCCACCGTGCTGCTCGCCGACCGCGTCGCCCTGCTCTCCGGCGGCCGTGTCACGGCGGTCGGCACCCATCAGGAACTGCTCGCCCACAACGCCGAGTACGCCCACCTCATGGCGGGGGAACAGGAGGACGCGCGATGACGGCGGCCACCACCGAGCCGGCCGAGGACCGGTCCGGCGACCAGCCCCCGGACACCGGCGACCCCTTCGACCGTGACGTCCTGCCCACTCCCCCGGGCGCCACCGCCGCCCTGCTGCGCTCCCTGCTCGCGCCGCTGAGGGCCCGGGTGGCCGTCACGACGCTCGTGCTGCTGCTCCAGCAGGCGGCCATGCAGGCGGGCCCGCTGCTGGTGGCCTACGCGATCGACCGCGCCGTGCCCGCCTCCCGCGCCGGCGACCACGGGCCGCTGGCCGCGGTCGCCGCCGGCTACCTCGCGTGCGCGCTGGCCTCGGGCGGGCTGCAGTACGTGTTCGTCGCCGTCTCCTCCCGGGTCAGCCAGGACGTGCTGCTCGACCTGCGCGGCCGGATCTTCCGCCACGCGCAGGCGCTGAGCGTCGACTTCCACGAGCGCTACACCTCCGGCCGGCTCATCTCCCGTTCCACCACCGACGTCGAGTCGCTGCGCGAACTGCTCGACGAGGGCCTGCAGGAACTGGTCATGGTCGTGCTGTCCTTCGTCTCCATCTCGGCGATGCTGCTCTGGCTCGACCTGGGGCTCGGCGCGGTGGCGGTGGCGTCGTTCGTGCCGCTGTACCTGCTCGTGCGGCTGTACCGGCGGCGTGCCGGGCGGGTGTACCGGCAGCGGTCCACCGCCATCGCCGCCGTGATCGTGAAGTTCGTGGAGACGATGAACGGCATCCGGCCGGTGCGCGCCTTCCGGCGCGAGGCGGCCAACGACGCCGACTTCCGCGTCCTGAACCGGCGGCACGAGCGCACCAACGGTGACGCGCTGCTGGAGATGGCCCGGTACGTCACCGGCTCGCGCCTGGTCGCCAACACGGCCGTCGCGGGGATCGTGCTCTGGGGCGCCTCCCGGGTCGCGGACGGCACGCTGGCCCTCGGCGTGCTGGCGGCGGCGGTGCTCTACCTGCGGCGGCTGTACGACCCGATCGACCGGCTCGGCATGTTCCTGAACTCCTACCAGTCGGCGGCGGCCTCGCTGGAGAAGATCGCCGGGCTGCTCGCGCAGACGCCCTCGGTCCCGGAACCGGCCGCGCCCCGGCGGCTCCCGGACCCCGCGGGCGGCCGGCCCGGCCGTGAGGTCGTCTTCGACGGCGTCCGGTTCGCCTACCGCACCGGCGGGGAGGTGCTGCCCCGCTTCGACCTGACCGTCCCGGCCGGGCAGACGGTCGCGGTCGTCGGCTCGACCGGCGCCGGCAAGTCGACGCTGGCCAAGCTGCTCGCCCGCTTCTACGACCCCTCCGCGGGACGGGTCCTGCTGGACGGCGTGGACCTGCGCGACCTGGCGGTGCCGGACCTGCGGCGCGCGGTGGTGATGGTGACGCAGGAGGCGTTCCTGTTCTCGGGCACGGTCGCCGACAACATCGCCATCGGCCGCCCGGACGCCACCCGCGAGGAGATCGAGCGGGCGGCCAAGGAGATCGGCGCGCACGACTTCATCAGCGCCCTGCCCGACGGCTACGACACCGACGTCCGCAAGCGGGGCGGGCGCATCTCGGCCGGGCAGCGCCAGCTGGTGGCGTTCGCCCGGGCGCTGCTCGCCGACCCGGCCGTGCTCATCCTGGACGAGGCGACCAGCTCGCTGGACATCCCCGGCGAGCGGGCCGTGCAGCGGGCGATGGCGACGGTCCTGAAGGGCCGCACGGCGGTCGTCATCGCGCACCGGCTGTCGACCGTGGAGATCGCGGACCGGGTGCTGGTGATGGAGGACGGCCGGATCGTGGAGGACGGCAGCCCCGCCGACCTCGTCGCGGGGACGGGCCGGTTCGCGGACCTGCACCGGGCGTGGCGGGACAGTCTGGCGTAGCGGGCCGGGGAACGGCGGGGAAGGCGGGCCGCGGCCGGGCGGCGGGGGCGGGCTCGCGGGAGGGACGGCAGCGCCTGCCGGGGCGGGGCGTTCGGCCCCGGGTCCGTCGTGACGCGGCCGGCGGCCCGGCGCGCCGTACCAGGGGGTGTGCGCCGCATCCGGGGGCGTGGCAGGGCAGCCGGCCCGCCTTGCCTTGACGGTCCGCATCCCGCCCTTCCCCGGCGGTCCGCATCCCGCCCTCCCCTGAACGGTTCGCATATCGAACATGAACTCCCGGACAACGAACCGTTTCCGGCCAATCTTCTGACGCGCTCCTGACAGAAACCGTGCTCCACTGCCACGCTTCCCACGGCCGCTCCACAGCAATCCCACAGCAGCCCCACAGGCTCGCCCCACCGCTGTGCCGCGGCCCAGCTCCGACGCATGTCGGCACGTGGTTCTGCGTACCGCCTCGCTCCGCCCGGCCGGCCCACCCGCCGCCCGGTCTCCCCTGGCCGCGCGACCCGCGGCCACGCAGAAGGAGTCAGTGTTGAGCAGCAGCCCCTCCCACAGACGCACCTCCCACACCCCGCACGCGCGCACCCCGCACCGCCGCGCCGCGGCCGTCGCCCTCGCCGGCGTCGCCGCGCTGATCGCCGCGGCCCTCCAGGCCGGCACCGCCACCGCGGCCCCGCAGAAGGCACCGTCGGCCGCGGACCGGGCGGAGCCGGGCTCGGAGTCGGTCCGGCTCACCCCCGCCCAGCGCGCCGCGCTGATCCGCGAGGCGAACGCCACCAAGGCGAGGACCGCCCGGGAACTCGGCCTGGGCGCCAAGGAGAAGCTGGTCGTCCGGGACGTCCTCAAGGACCGGGACGGCACCCTCCACACCCGCTACGAGCGCACCTACGACGGGCTGCCGGTCCTCGGCGGCGACCTGGTGGTCGAGAGCACGGCCCGCGACGCGACCGAGTCCGTCGTGAAGGCCACCCGCGCCGCCCTCGAGCCGCCCACGACCAGGGCCGCCGTGCCCGCGGCCCGGGCCGGGAAGCAGGCCCTGGCCGCCGCGAGGGCCGGACACGCCCAGAGCCCGGACATCGACCGGGAGCCCCGCAAGGTGATCTGGGCGGCGAACGGCGAGCCGGTCGTGGCGTACGAGACGGTCGTCGGCGGCTTCCAGCACGACGGCACCCCGCAGGAGCTGCACGTCGTCACGGACGCCACCACCGGCGAGAAGCTGTACGCGTGGGAGGCCGTCGAGACCGGCACCGGCAACACCGTCTACAGCGGCACGGTCCCCCTGACCACCACGCAGTCCGGCGCGACGTACAACCTGACCGACGGCGCGCGCGGCAACCACAGGACGCACAACCTCAACCGCGGGACGTCCGGGACCGGCACGCTCTTCTCCGGCCCCGACGACGTGTGGGGCAACGGCAGCCCGTCCAACCCGGAGTCGGCCGCCGCCGACGCGCACTACGGGGCCGCGCTGACCTGGGACTACTACAAGAACGTGCACGGCCGCAGCGGCATCCGCGGCGACGGCGCGGGCGCGTACTCGCGGGTCCACTACGGCAACAACTACGTCAACGCGTTCTGGTCGGACAGCTGCTTCTGCATGACCTACGGCGACGGCTCCGGCAACGCCAACCCGCTGACCTCCATCGACGTGGCCGCGCACGAGATGACCCACGGGCTCACCTCCCACACCGCCGGCCTCAACTACAGCGGCGAGTCCGGCGGTCTGAACGAGGCCACCTCCGACATCTTCGGCTCGACGGTCGAGTTCTTCGCGGCCAACCCCTCCGACGCCGGTGACTACCTCATCGGCGAGGAGATCGACATCAACGGCGACGGCACCCCGCTGCGGTACATGGACAGGCCGAGCAAGGACGGCGCGTCCAAGGACAGTTGGTACTCGGGCATCGGCTCGATCGACGTGCACTACTCGTCCGGGCCCGCGAACCACTTCTTCTACCTGCTGAGCGAGGGCAGCGGCACCAAGACCGTCAACGGCGTCACCTACGACTCGCCCACCTCGGACGGCCTGCCGGTCGCGGGCATCGGCCGGGCCAAGGCGGAGAAGATCTGGTTCCGCGCGCTGACCACGAAGTTCACCTCGACCACCAACTACGCGGGCGCCCGCACCGGAACCCTCGCGGCGGCCGGTGAGCTGTACGGCACGGACAGCGCCGAGTACAAGGCGGTCCAGGACGCCTGGGCGGGCGTGAACGTCGGCTCGCGCTCCGGCGGAGGCGGTGGCGGCACGTCCTTCGAGAACACCACCGACGTGCCGGTTCCGGACAACGGAGCCGCCGTCACCTCGTCCATCACCGTGTCTGGCCGGACCGGCAACGCGCCCTCCGCCCTCCGGGTCGCGGTCGACATCCTGCACACCTGGCGCGGCGACCTGGTGATCGACCTGCTGGCCCCGGACGGGACGGCGTACCGCCTGAAGAACTTCAGCTCCTCCGACTCGGCGGACGACGTGAACGAGACCTACACGGTCGACGCCTCCTCCGAAATCGCCGACGGCACCTGGACGTTGCGGGTGCAGGACCAGGCGGCCCGGGACACCGGCCGGATCAACGGCTGGAAGCTGACCTTCCCGTAAAGCCCCTGCGGCGGACGGCCGGGCGCCGTCCCGGCGGGTCAACTCCCTGCGGGACGGCGCCCTTTACGTTACGGAAACATTCACCGGACAGTCGACTTCCGGCCAACATCACCGGACGCTCCTGACATGTACGCGTCTTAGATGCCACTCTTCCTCCACCCGCCGCACCAGCACCTCTCCCCCTCCCCCACCAAGGAGCTCGTGTGACTCCCCGCTACGCGCGTCACCAGCGCACCACCCTGGCCATCGCCACCGCCGTCGCCGCCGGCGCCCTGCTCACCACCGGCCTGACCGCCACCAGCAGCGCGGCCGCCGACGCCCCGGAACGGCCCCGGCTCTCCGCCGCGCCCGTCCTGCTCTCGGCCGCCGCCCGCACCTCCCTCGTCCGGGAGCAGCAGGCCGCCGCCCCCGGGACGGCCGAGGAGATAGGCCTCGGCGCGCGGGAGGAACTGATCGTCAAGGACGTCGTGAAGGACGTCGACGGCACCCTCCACACCCGCTACGAGCGCACCTACGCCGGCCTGCCCGTCCTCGGCGGCGACCTCGTCGTCCACGAGTCGGCGTCCGGCGAGACCAGAGGCGTCACCAAGGCGACCGAGGCCGCCATCGAGGTGGCGACCCTCAAGCCGGCGATCACCGCGGCCAAGGCCGAGAAGCAGGCCGTGGCGCTCGCCGAGGCGGCCGGCTCGGAGAAGACCGAGGCCGACTCCGCGCCCCGCAAGGTCGTCTGGGCCGCGGACGGCAAGCCGGTCCTCGCCTACGAGACGGTCGTCGGCGGCCTCCAGGACGACGGCACCCCCAACGAGCTGCACGTCGTCACCGACGCGGCCACCGGCAAGAAGCTCCACGAGTACCAGGGCATCGAGACCGGCAGCGGCAGGAGCCTGTACTCCGGCACCGTCACCCTGGGCACCACCCTGTCGGGCTCGGCGTACCAGCTGTACGACACCACGCGCGGCGGCCACCGGACGTACAACCTGGCCCGCGGCACCTCCGGCACCGGCACCCTGTTCACCGACGCGGACGACACCTGGGGCACGGGCGTGGCCTCCGCCTCCTCCACCGACCAGACCGCGGCCGTGGACGCCGCCTACGGCGCGCAGACCACCTGGGACTTCTACAAGAACACCTTCGGCCGCAGCGGCATCAGGAACGACGGCAAGGCGGCCTACTCGCGCGTCCACTACGGCAGCAACTACGTCAACGCGTTCTGGTCGGACAGCTGCTTCTGCATGACCTACGGCGACGGCTCCGGCAACACCCACCCGCTGACCTCGCTGGACGTGGCCGGCCACGAGATGACCCACGGCGTCACCTCCCACACCGCCGGCCTCAACTACAGCGGCGAGTCCGGCGGTCTGAACGAGGCGACCAGCGACATCTTCGGCACGGGCGTGGAGTTCTACGCGAACAACGCGAGCGACCCGGGCGACTACCTCGTCGGCGAGAAGATCGACATCAACGGCGACGGCAGCCCGCTGCGGTACATGGACAAGCCCAGCAAGGACGGCTCCTCCGCCGACTACTGGTCCTCCCGCCTGAACAGCCTGGACGTGCACTACTCCTCGGGCCCCGCCAACCACTTCTTCTACCTGCTGTCCGAGGGCAGCGGCAGCAAGACGGTCAACGGGGTCGCCTACAACTCGCCGACGTACAACGGCTCCACGGTCACCGGCATCGGCCGCACCAAGGCGCTGCAGATCTGGTACAAGGCGCTGACCACGTACATGACGTCGACGACCAAGTACGCGGGCGCCCGTACGGCGACCCTGAACGCGGCGTCGGCGCTGTACGGCTCCACCAGCGCCGAGTACAAGGCGGTGGCCGCGGCCTGGTCGGCGGTCAACGTGAGCTGACCGGCCGCGTGAGGGAACGGGCGGCACCCGGGAGGAAGGCGTTCCGGGTGCCGCCCTAGTCTTGGGTCCCATGTCTTCGCAGGACTTCACCTACACCGACGTCGGCGCCACCCGCGAGGCGGGTTTCTGCCCGCCGGGCTTCCACCCCCTGCACGTGCGCACCCGTCTCGGCGAGGGCGAGCAGGTCTTCCGCCGGGCGTCCGAGGCGGTCCTCACCTGGGAGATGCACCGCACGCTGGGCGTCGCCCTCGACGCGAGCGCCGAGCGGGCCGCGCCCGGCGTCGACGTCACCGTCACCCTCGCCGGGGTGATCAAGGCGCCCTGCCGGGTGGTGTGGACGGTGGAGGAACCCCGCCGCGCCGGCTGGGCGTACGGCACGCTGGCCGGTCACCCGGAGTGCGGCGAGGAGTCCTTCGTCGTGGACCGCACCGGCGACGGCACGGTCTGGCTGACGGTGTCGGCGTTCAGCCGGCCCGCGAAGTGGTACGCCCGGGCGGGCGGTCCGGCGGCCCGGGGCCTGCAGCACGCGTACGCACGGCGCTGCGGGAGCGTGCTGCGGGGCCTGGCCGCCCGGGGGTCCGAGGGCTGAGCACCGCGCTCCCCCTCGCGGCACGGGACCTCCCCCGCGCCGCGAGGGGACTCCTCCCTCACCGCATCAGCAGGCCCGCCGCCGCCACCAGTTCCTGCGACGGCACCGCCACCAGCCCCAGCTCCGCGCCGGACGCCAGCAGCGGGTGGGCGGGCAGGATGCGGACCGTGTAGCCGAACGGGCCGGTGCGGTCCAGGGAGAGCGGCCCCTCGTACACCCAGCGCCCCTCCTGGTCCGGAGCGCCCACCGGTTTCAGCGGCACGGCGGTCGCGTCGGCGATCCGGTCCTCCTCGTCGACCCGGCCCGACACGGCCTGCACCTCGACGTCGTCCGGCCCGAGATCGCCGAGCCCCACCCGCACCCGCAGGCCGAGCGTCGTCCCCAGCTCCGCGGTGGCCGTCACGGCCGAGGTCTCGACGTGGTCGACGGTGACGGCGGGCCAGGCCGCCCGCACCCGGGCCTTCCACTCGGCCAGGTCGCGCGCCGCGTCCGGGTCCAGCGAGCGGTGGGCGAGGGCCGCCGGGGTGTAGAGCCGCTCGACGTACTCGCGCACCATGCGGCCCGCCAGCACCTTAGGCCCGAGCAGGCTCAGCGTCTGCCGGACCATCTCGATCCACCGGTCGGGCAGCCCGCCCGGGCCGCGCTCGTAGAAGCGGGGCGTCACCCGCTGCTCCAGCAGGTCGTACAGGGCGGCGGCCTCTATGTCGTCGCGCCGGTCCGGGTCGGTGCCCACCCCGTCGGCCGTCGGGATCGCCCAGCCGAAGTCGGGCTGGAACCACTCGTCCCACCAGCCATCCAGGACCGACAGGTTGAGGCATCCGTTCAGCGCGGCCTTCATGCCGCTGGTCCCGCACGCCTCCAGGGGCCGCAGCGGATTGTTGAGCCAGATGTCGCAGCCGGGGTAGAGCTTCTGCGCCATGGCCATCCCGTAGTCCGGCAGGAACACGATCCGGTGCCGCACGCGCGGATCGTCCGCGAACCGCACCAGCTCCTGGACGAGCCGCTTGCCCCCGTCGTCGGCCGGATGGGCCTTGCCCGCGACGACGATCTGCACCGGCCGCTCGGGATGCAGCAGCAGTTCCATCAGCCGGTCGCGGTCCCGCAGCATCAGCGTCAGCCGCTTGTACGACGGCACCCGCCGCGCGAACCCGATGGTCAGCACGTCCGGGTCGAGCACGCCGTCGATCCAGCCCAGTTCGGCCGTCCCGGCACCGCGCTGCCGCCAGGCGGCCCGCAGCCGCTCCCGCACCTCGGTGACGAGCTGCTCGCGCAGCGACCGCCGCAGCTCCCAGACGTCCTGGTCGGAGATGTCCGCGGCCGCGTCCCACCGCTCCGAGCCGCCCACCGCCAAGGCGTCCTCGGTGCGCTGCGGCCCGATCTGCCGGGCCCCGAGCCGGAGCACCTCCGGTGCCACCCAGGTCGGCGCGTGCACGCCGTTGGTCACCGAGGTGATCGGCACCTCCTCGGGGTCGAAGCCGGGCCACAGCCCCGCGAACATCTCACGGCTGACCTGCCCGTGCAGCAGCGAGACGCCGTTGGCGCGCTGGGCCAGGCGCAGCCCCATCACGGCCATGTTGAACAGGTTCGGCTCACCGCCCGGGTAGGTCTCCATGCCGAGCCGGAGGATGCGTTCGACGTCCATCCGCGGCAGTTCGGCGTCGGGCCCGAAGTGCCGGGCGACCAGCTCCCGGTCGAACCGGTCGATGCCGGCCGGCACGGGCGTGTGCGTCGTGAACACCGTGCCCGCCCGGACCGCCTCCAGCGCGGAGTCGAAGTCCAGCCCCTGCGCGCACGCCTCGGCGATCCGCTCCAGCCCGAGGAACCCGGCGTGCCCCTCGTTGGTGTGGAACACCTCGGGCTCGGGGTGCCCGGTCAGCCGGCAGTAGGCCCGTACCGCCCGCACGCCCCCTATCCCCAGCAGCATCTCCTGCAACAGCCGGTGCTCGCTGCCGCCGCCGTAGAGCCGGTCGGTGACACCCCGCTCGCCGAGGTCGTTCTCCTCGACGTCCGAGTCCAGCATCAGCAGCGGGACGCGGCCGACCCGGGCCAGCCAGATGCGGGCGCGCAGCGACTTGCCGCCGGGCAGGGCGAGGGCGACCTGGGCGGGGCTGCCGTCGGCCTCCTTCAGCAGCGCCAGGGGCAGCTCGTTGGGGTCGAGCACCGGGTAGTGCTCCTGCTGCCAGCCGTCCCGGGACAGGCTCTGGCGGAAGTAGCCGTGCCGGTACAGCAGCCCGACGCCGATCAGCGGCACGCCGAGGTCGCTGGCCGCCTTCAGGTGGTCGCCGGCCAGGATGCCGAGACCGCCGGAGTACTGGGGCAGGGCGGCGGTGATGCCGAACTCCGGCGAGAAGTAGGCGATCGCACGGGGCAGGTCGTCCGTCTGCGCCTGGTACCAGCGGTCACCGGTCAGATAGTCGTGCAGGTCGCCCTCGACCGCGGCGAGACGGCGCAGGAAGCGGCGGTCCTCGGCGAGCTCCGCGAGCCGCGCGGGCGGGACGCCGCCCAGCAGGCGCACGGGGTCACCGCCCGAGGCGGCCCAGCGTTCGGGATCGACGGCCTGGAACAGGTCACGGGTCTCCGCGTGCCAGGACCAGCGCAGGTTGCGGGCCAGATCGCTGAGCGGCCGGAGGGGTTCGGGGAGAACGGGTCGGACGGTGAATCGACGGATCGCCTTCACATTCCACCTCGGCGCGAGTCGCTGTGCGACGGCACGGCAGTGTGCGTCGCGTCGTACCTTCGACGGTACCGGCGACCGCCCCGCCCCCGCCGGGCGCTTGCCGCCTCCGGGCCCCGCGACAGGGGCAGCCGGCGCACGGCGGGCGCCCACCGCCCCGGCCGGGACGGATCACCTGAGCCGTGTGTACCCGCCCACGCTCCCACCGCACCCGCTTCGCACCGACGGGCGAGCGGACGCCGCGGCAGACCCCACCGACCTGCACACGCCGCGCGTGCGCCCCACTGCTCCCCCGCGCCCCGACGCGCCGCACCCGCCGCGGGCGGGCCCCCGGCGCCGCAGGGAGGGCCGGGACCGCAGGGAGGGCCGGGACCGCCGGCCTGTGCCCGGGCGGGCCCGCGACGCCCGGCTCGGACGCCGCCGTCCGCGGCCTGGTCGCGTCCGGGGCGGCGTGCACGGCCGCCGCGGGCAACGGCGGCGGGCCGGCCGCCCCGTACCCGCCGGCGGGCGTGCGGCAGGCAATCACGGCCGGCGCGACCGGCCGGAAGGAAGCGGAACCGGCCTTCTCCCACCGCGGTCCCGCCCCGGTCCCTCCGCCCCGGGCGCGGCGGTCGCCCCCGCGTCCGCCGCGGGCGGCACCGCCCGGCCGACCCGGCCGGGTACCCCGGTGGCGGCGGCGCATGCCGCCGGAGCGGCGGCGCCGTACCCGGCCGCCCGCCCGAGGGCCACTGCGGCGCAGGTCGCCCGGCACGGGCGGCACGGGCGGCGTCCGGAAGAATCTCCGGCCGGGTCCGGGTTCGCCGAACGGACCCCCGCAGGTACCGCGCCGGTAACACAGGGGAAGCAGCCTGGTACGCACCGGACTCGTCCGCCGCGGAGGAGGCCGGACTTGTGTGTCGACATACGCGTGAGTAGTTAGCAACCTGCCGGATTGCTCACCCGAACAGTAGGGGAAGGCTCCTCCGGGTACACCCTCAGGAACACCACGCAGGACCCACCTCCCCACCGACATCCGCCCACCCACGTTGACGCGGACAGGAGCGGTCATGCCCGCCAAGCACGATTCGTCAGCACCACCGCCGCACGGCACCGCGGCGCGCCGGACGCCCGGCGCCGGGACACCACCCGTGCGCCCGGCCGCCGCCGGCCCGCCGCCCCCCGCGAGCGACGCGACCGCCGTCGGACGCATACCGGTCCTCGACGTCCGCCCGATCGTCCAGCACGGGCGCAGGCCCGCGAAGGCGGTCACCGGCGAGGTGTTCGAGATCTCGGCCACCGTGTTCCGCGAGGGGCACGACGCGGTCGCCGCCAACGTCGTCCTGCGCGACCCGCAGGGCCGCCCCGGCCCGTGGACGCCGATGCGGGAGCTGGCTCCCGGCACGGACCGGTGGGGCGCCACGGTGACCGCCGGGGAGCCCGGCCTGTGGACGTTCACCGTGGAGGCCTGGGGCGACCCGGTCACCACCTGGCGGCACCACGCGCAGATCAAGATCCCGGCCGGGATGGACACGGAGGTCGTCCTGGAGGAGGGCGCGCGGCTGTACGAGCGGGCCGCCGCCGGCGTCCCCGGCGACGTGCAGCGGCAGGTGATCCTGGCCGCGGTGGCGGCGTTGCGGGACGAGGGGCGTGCGGCGGCGGCGCGGCTGGCGGCGGCGCTGACCCCGCGGGTGGACGAGGTGCTGGCCCGTCATCCGCTGCGCGAGCTGGTCACCAGCAGTGATCCCCTTCCGCTGCTGGTGGAGCGGGAGCGGGCGCTGTACGGGGCGTGGTACGAGTTCTTCCCGCGTTCGGAGGGCACGCCCGAGCAGCCGCACGGCACCTTCCGCACCGCCGCGCGCCGGCTGCCGGCGATCGCCGCGATGGGCTTCGACGTGGTCTACCTGCCGCCCATCCACCCCATCGGCACCACCTTCCGCAAGGGACGCAACAACACCCTCACCCCCGGCCCCGACGACGTCGGGGTGCCCTGGGCGATCGGCTCCCCCGAGGGCGGCCACGACGCCGTGCACCCCCGGCTGGGCACGCTGGAGGACTTCGCCTGGTTCGTGGCCGAGGCCGGCCGCCACGGCCTGGAGATCGCCCTGGACTTCGCCCTGCAGTGCTCCCCGGACCACCCCTGGGTGCACAAGCACCCCCAGTGGTTCCACCACCGCCCCGACGGCA